>CAJZGD010000117.1 GCA_915275065.1 uncultured Corynebacterium sp.
TTCCGCCGCCGCCTCTAGGCGTTGCCCACGGCGTAAGAGCTCCCTGGGGGTTTGGGCCACATTGACGATGAGGACCGCATTGAGGAATTCGTCTTGGTCCGGCACCCCCCAAGGCGGGGTGGAGTAGATCGCAGACCGAGCAATAGTCTCATCCCGGAACTCCTCGAATACGGTTTCGAGCAGCGCGTAGCGGTCGTCCATATTCGACCCAATGGATAATACGGCCCGAATCATATGCGCCTCCGGGACCTGCGGGCTACCACGGCCACATCCGTAAAATCCCGCGGGATTGGGGCTTGGGGTTTATGCACGGTTACCTCCACCGCATATAGCTGCTCATAGCGCGCCATGATGATATTGGCAATGGTACCAGCTACTTTTTCAATAAGATTGAAGGGTGGCCCGGTGATTACCTGGTGGGCGATTTCAGCCAAGTCCGCGTAGTTGATGGTGTCCGCCACGTCGTCGGTCTCTACGGCGCGGGTGGCGTCGAGCCAACAGGTGAGGTCAACCAGGAAGTCCTGGCCGTCGCGGTTTTCTTCAGGGAATACTCCGTGATAGCCGCGGGCTTTCAGCCCGGTCAGTTCAATTCGATCGGCCACCAGAGCGTATCCTTTCTGCCACCTGAACGGCCATGGCAGAGCCGGCCACGTCGTGCACCCGCACGGCCCACACCCCCTGGTGGGCGACGATGGCGGTCACCGCGGCGGTGGCGGCGTCCCGATCGCCGCCTAATTCCGTGAGAAAGCGTTTTCGACTAGCGCCGATGAGAAGCGGAAAGCCTAGGTCCTGGATCTCGTCTAGGTGATGCAATAGGCTCCAGTTATTGTCGGCGGTCTTGGCGAAGCCTAAGCCGGGGTCGAGGCAGATTCGGGACTGGTCGATTCCTGCCCGCGTTGCGGCGTCGACAAGCGATAGCAAATGTGTTCGAACATCGGCAATAATATGCTCCCCATGATGTGCCCCGGACGCATCGCCGAAGCGGTCGGTTTGCCAATGCATGAGACAGACGGGAACCTGCGCATCGGCCATGGCCTGCAGCATGTCAGGGTCGGCCTGACCACCGGAAACATCATTGATGAGGGATGCGCCGGCCGCAACGGCAGCGGACGCCACGCTCGCCCGCATAGTGTCCACGGACGTGACAATGCCCGCCCGACTCAATTCTTCGACGACTGGGATAACGCGCGCATGTTCGATCTCTTCGGGTACGCGCACCGCCCCTGGCCGAGTGGATTCGCCCCCCACATCAATGAGGTCCGCACCTGCATCATGCAACGCGAATGCGTGTTCGATAGCTTTGTCGAAGTCAATATAGCGCCCACCATCAGAGAAGGAATCCTCGGTCACATTGAGAATCCCCATCACCTGGGTGCGACGACCCGCTTGTTCGAACATTTATTCACCCCCGAATCAAACTCAATGCCTCGGCACGCGACTTTGCGGAATGCGCAAAACCGCCGCGTACCGCGGACGTTATCGTAGCCGCTCCCGGCTTACGAATCCCCCGCATGGCCATGCACAAATGTTCGCATTCAATCACCACAATCACCCCATGCGGCTCCAACTTAGCCACTAACGCATCTGCTACTTGCCGGGTGAGACGCTCCTGCACCTGCGGACGCTTAGCGAACAGATCGACCACCCGTGCGAGCTTGGACAGGCCGATCACCTTGCCGGACTCCCCCGGAATGTAACCAATATGCGCCTTACCAAAAAACGGCACCAAATGATGCTCGCAGGTGGAATAGATAGGTATATCCTTCACTACCACGAGTTCCCGGTGATCCTCGCTAAACGTGCGGTCCAACACGGCGGTGGGATCAGTGTGCAGACCAGCGAAAATCTCGGCGTAGGCGCGCGCCACCCGAGCCGGGGTTTCCCGCAGCCCCTCACGGTCGGGATCCTCGCCGATAGCGAAGAGGAGCTCCCGGACGGCACGCTCCGCCCGCTCATGATCCACCCCCTGCGACACCGGCGACTGCTCCCGACCCCGCTCAGCCCGTTCGAACTCCTGTGTCATTAACGGTGCTTTCCTTCGCTCTTGTCGTCATCATTGGGGAACCGGTCAAAAATGTCGGTTGCTTGCTTGTCCCGCATCTGATTGTCCCAGCTGCGGAAATGCTGCGACTGCGATTGAGACTTCGATGTCGACGAATCAGCCTTCGGCTCCTCATCACGCCACGGGTGTTCGGTGCGTTCGTTCTCCGGGAGACGGAAACCGATCTCCTCCTCCGGCGGCACCGGCGCGCTGTGACGCTGCGACAAATTCGCGTAGGGGTTATTCGCACGATCCCCCGGCACCGTCCAACCAGCGGGTGGCGGGCTCCCAGCGTAGCGCCGCTCACCGGGTTTCTCCGTCTGCGGGCTTTGCGACGCCGGGCCCTGCGGCATGCCGGCCGTATTCTGGGAAACAGATTGCTGCTGGCTCTTATCATGTGCCCCACCCAAGGGACCACCCAAGCCATCGCCCCGATTGCCCCGATCCCCTCGATCAGCTCGGTCGCCTCGATCGCTGTTGGGCCGCTCAATCAACCGCTTGGCACTTGCGCCCAGCACGGAACGGGACAGTGATGTTTTCTGCTTCTGGTTATTGATGGCACCGGCCCCAACCTCAGCCCCGGCGCTATGAGCACCGGCTTGCTGACCATTATGATTCTGCGGCACCTGCGGTTGCGGCTGCTGTGGCTGCTGTTGCTGTGCACCGGGGACCCGACCCACCCCCTGGGGGCCGCTACCAGGGCCGTTGAGCCCATTGGAGCCATTGGGCCCACTCTGCGGACCGCTGCCGTTCGAACCATTCGGACCGCCAGAATTAAAGTTTGCGCCAAACCCATTGGGCGCACTCACGCCCGCACCGACGCCAGCACCAGCACCAGCCCCGGCGCCGGCCAAACCGGCTTCTTCTTTCCGCTTCATTGCCTCCAACTCGGCTGCCCGCTTCGCGCGGGCCGCCTTGGATGCCTCAAGCAGGCTAAACGGCTTCGGCGGCTCCTCGCCCCGTTCGATGGCCAACTCGGTGGGGGTCTTCACCGGCTCCCGACCAGCCTGGCGGGGGAAGCGATAGTCTTCACCAGGGAACACCTCGCCCACTTCCCGCGGGGTGATTCCATCAAAGAGGGCTTCGAGATCCGGCCGGCGCAGTGTTTCTTTCTCCAGCAGTTTTTCTGCCAACTTATCCAAATAATCCCGGTACTCAGACAGAATTTCGTAAGCATCGGTATGCGCCTTATTCAGCAGGAATTGCATTTCCCGGTCGATCAAGGCCGCCGTGTCTTGGGAGTATTCCAGCTGCCCCTGGCCCCCGCGGCCCATGAATGGGTCGCCCTGTTCGTCGCCGTATTTCACCATGCCCAACGAGGGCGACATGCCGTACTCCACCAACATGGACTTGGCGATCTTCGTGGCCATCTCAATGTCGGCGCTGGCCCCGGTGGTGGGCTCGCCAAACACCAGCTCCTCGGCGGCCCTGCCACCCATGGCAAACACCAACCGGGCGTAGAGCTCATCCCGGTTATACATGCCCTTGTCATCTTCCTGGGCGGTCATGGCATGCCCACCGGTGCGGCCACGAGCCAAAATGGTGACCTTGTACACACGTTCAATGTTCTTGAGGGCCCAAGCAGCCAGGGTGTGGCCACCCTCGTGGTATGCGGTGACTTTCTTTTCTTTCTCCGAAATCACCTTCGAAGAACGGCGCGGTCCACCGATCACTCGGTCGGTGGCCTCCTCTAGGGCGTCGGCAGTAATAACATTGCCGCCAATGCGTGCCGTCAGGAGGGCGGCCTCGTTGAGCACGTTGGCCAGGTCGGCGCCGGACATGCCGGCGGTGCGGCGGGCGAGCGCGGTCAAATCCACATCCTTGGCAAACGGCTTGCCCTCGGCATGTACCTTGAGGATGGCCTCACGACCCTTGAGGTCGGGGTTGGTGACCGGAATCTGCCGGTCGAACCGGCCGGGCCGCAGCAACGCCTGGTCCAGAATGTCGGGCCGGTTGGTGGCGGCCATGAGGATCACACCTTCACGATCGCCGAAGCCATCCATCTCGACAAGCAGCTGGTTGAGGGTTTGTTCCCGCTCATCGTGGCCACCACCCATGCCGGAGCCGCGCTGACGACCCACGGCGTCGATCTCGTCGACAAAGATAATGCAGGGGCTGTTTTCCCTAGCCTGCTTGAAGAGGTCACGAACCCGGGATGCGCCCACGCCAACAAACATTTCCACGAAGTCGGAACCAGAAATGGAGTAGAACGGCACACCGGCTTCCCCGGCAACGGCGCGGGCCAGAAGGGTTTTACCGGTACCGGGCGGGCCATAGAGCAGCACGCCGCGGGGGATTTTCGCCCCCAGGGCCTCATAGCGGGAGGGATCCTGGAGGAAGTCTTTGATCTCCTGGAGCTCGTCGACAGCTTCGTCGGCACCAGCAACATCGGCGAAGGTATTGGTGGGCATGTCTTTGGTGAGCTCTTTGGCGCGGTTGCCGCCGAACCCAAACATGCCCATGCCCCCACCTTGCATGCGACTAAAGAACCACAAAATCAGCCCAAAGACAATGAGCATGGGCAGGATATAGCTCAACATCTGCACGAGGATGCTGTCTTGGGTCACATTGGTGGTGAATTTATCGGTTTTGGATGCCTCTACCTTTTTAAAAATGTCTGGGGAGGTCCGCGCCGGATATTGCGTCATGATTTCGGTAACGTTCTGTTTCCCATCATGCTCAATACCCTGTTTGAGTTTGAGGCGGAGGCGTTGTTCCCGATCATCAATGTTGGCCTCGGTGACGTTATTCTTCTTTAACTGCGTCATGGCCACTGAGGTCTCCACATTGACGAAGCCACGGGTGGTGGAGCTCAATAGGGAAACCAGATAGAGGGAAATCAGCACCGTCGCTGTGATGGCACCAATTTGAATAATTTTTTTATTCTTCACGTTTACTCACCTATTGGCTTTGTTTTCATACTTTCGTGCATACTTTAACGATTTAACGTTCCCATGGCGCGCAGTAGTTCCCGTGTCAGCTCTCCGCATATACGCGTGGTTGGAGGGTTCCCACCCAAGGTAGGTCACGGTAGCGTTCCATATAGTCGAGACCATAACCAATGACGAATTCGTTGGGAATATCAAACCCAACATCCAAGAGCTCAACCTTGGCGGTGATGGCCTCGGGTTTACGCAGCAATGTCACCACTTCCAAGGACTTGGGCTTGCGGTTTTTGAGGTTGCGCACTAGCCAGCTGAGGGTCAGACCAGAGTCGATAATGTCTTCGACAATGAGGACATCCCGACCCGCAATATTACGGTCCAAGTCTTTGAGGATTCGCACCACACCAGATGATGTTGTGGAATTCCCATAGGATGACACTGCCATAAACTCTACCTGCGATGGGATGGTCAGTGCGCGCGCGAAATCGGTGATAAAGAACACCGCCCCTTTCAGCACGCACACTAAAATCAAGTCGTTGTCGGAGTCACGATATTTGTCGGAAACCTGATCGGCCATTTTCTGAATGCGGGCTTGAAGCGTGTCCTCGCTGATAAGGACGGATTCCACGTCATCGCCGTAGCGGTTCGGTGGCACGTCGAAGTTTTTATCATTTTGCAGAATAGTCATGCTTATCGCAGGCCCTCTCACAGAATTGTAATAAAATCGCAATACTCCAAAGTCTGCCATGTTTAGAAGGCCATTACCAACCACTTGAGGTACACCCAGGTGCTTCCCGCACCCCACCAGCGCCCTACCAGCAAACTACCTGTGATCCGCGCATGCTTCGCCTATGCCTGTCACCCCTATTTATCGCCCTAAATTTATTGTCTAAGCCGCCCAGGGCAGAAAGTGCTTCTTTGGCGAAACTCGCTGAGGGTTCTGCTTCATGATTTCCGTCACTTTAGCAATAAGATCGCGCCACACCTCCCCCGGAGCGAGCCGCAATACTTGGTATCCCTGGTTTTGGATTTGCCGTTCCCGATGCCGTTCATCCTCCATAACCTGCCGATACGTCACTCCCTGTTCCTGCAAAAATCGTTCGTCGTATTTAATAAGCCCATCAATCTCAATAACCAGAAACCCATTGACCAGCAAATCCACCCGGCGCCGCTGCGGTTTTCCCTGGCGTGAGCGGGTGCTGAACCAGGCTTGCGGCACGATTTCGGTGATACCGAGCTGTTTTTCTACCCCACACAGCAGCCAGCGCGCCACGGTTTCATATGGGCTTTCAGCCAGCCCGGTGGCGTCGTCAAGCAGGTTTCGCGCCCGCCGAATCCCCCACTGGCCGCGTCTGCCGGCAAGGTAGCGGTGCAATTCGGTGCGGGTGGTGCGCCTTGCGTGCAGCGCGCCATCAATAAACACGAGGGCTTCCAGCTCGCCGTGGTACAGCAGAATATCCACATAGGTGCGAGGAATGGTGGTGACATACACCCCATTGACCATGGCAATATCGGTCTGCGCGAGGTATTTGTCCCGGTAGATGGTGTGGTCTCGCCATTTCCGCCGGCTGGGCGGCCGCCGGTGTTCGGGCAGGCACAGCTCCACGTTCTCGTACTGGTTCCGGTTGAGAATGGGCAGGCCATAAATTTCTGCCGCAGACATTCCACACAGCACCGCGGTTTTCACACTGCGTGCAACCGCCCACGCTCTCACTTTACGACGCTCAAAGTTCCGCAATCCATTGAACCAGCCCCGATCCACATAAACCCGCCGGGTCACTTCCACATTGGCCCTATACCACCCCGGCCTGCTGGTGACCTTCTTCCGGGCAGCTGGGGCATCCGGCATTCGCCGCAGCACATTTTCCAGGTGAGGATCGGGACATGGGGTGGGGGTCATAATGCACCTACATATGGGCATGGGTGAGGGTGGGTAAGTTGTCGGCTACCTCCAGATTGCCCGCGTGTCGCACTACTTGGCAACTATTTCCACGAACTGTTCCCAAACTGTTATTATTTTTGCCGCCAATAGTAAATTTGCTACCCGTTTGCCCTGGTGAGGGCGTTTTTCCTCGGGTCAGCCCTCGCCCCGCACAGCATTTCCGAAGCCCCGCTCCCGGTCCCACATGTCGCCGCCCTGCGCTTCCGCACACTCCAGACCCCGAGCCCCACGTGCTGCCTCCATGCGCCCCGGACCCTGGCGCCCGCATCCGCGCCTAGCACCTGTGCTTTCCCTCCACGTGTCGTCCCCTTGGTCTGTGTGCTGCGATATCTGACTTTTTTGGCCCTATTTCACCCCGAATTCCCCGAAAACGCAGCACACAAGATGGCGACGGGCGGGGAGGCCATGAGACGCCGGTCATAGGTGAGGTGGTGGGGTGCCGACAGGTGGGCGTCGACAAGCATAAAGCCAAGACCCACGTCTGTGTGCTGCGATATCGAAGAAAACAGGGCCCAGGGTGGGCCCAACAACCAGAAAACGCAGCACACAACACGGCACCGGCAGGCAGGCTTATGTTATGTGCGGCGGGGAGTAACGCGGAGCTCCGCACCCTGGCGACGCACCTGGAACCCCGACACCGCCACCGGGCCCTGACCATGCCAATCCATCACCAGGGAATCAATCGCATCCAAATGCCGCGGCCCCAGGGGCGCATCCACCAACGCCAGGTACGCGCGACGACGCAACGCAACGGGCAGGCCGGCAATCTCCGCAACCTGAGCCGTAACAGTCACCTGCGCGTCCAGGGCCGCGGCGTCATCACGCACCAGGGACGCGGCCGCTGCCAAGGGTGGTACCGGGTCGCCGCCATGGATGTCCGCAAGCAGGGGCAAGACCTCGGTGCGCACCCGCACGCGGCGAAACCGCGGATCAGCATTCATGGGATCGTGCCACACCTCAAGCCCCAACTCCGCGCAGGCCGCAACCGTGTCCGACCGGCGCACGCTCAAAAACGGGCGAATCACAGTGCCGGACACCGGCATCCCCACCGCACGCCCCCGAAGACTGCCCAACAGGTAGGTTTCCGCCTGGTCATCCATGGTGTGGGCCACCCACACCGACCGGCCCTCCGCCGCAGCGGCGG
>CAJZGD010000118.1 GCA_915275065.1 uncultured Corynebacterium sp.
CCCGTGGCAAGACCGGTCGGGGTTCTCCGCCAGCGCATTCATCTCCGCATTCGCAGGCATCTTTTTAGCATGGATTCCCATGCTGCCCGGAATCATTGGCCTTACCTATGGGTACAACAATGACATGATCGCGGTCGAGGTCATCGGTGCTGTCCTCATTCTTGCGGTTCCCATAGCGGCATATCTGCTGGTGATGCGCCACGCCATCCGCTACCTCGATAATCATTACCCGGAGGTTTTCGCCAAGGTCCGCTCCTATGTGTGACCCTATGCGTGACATGGTGCGACAGCACGAGAACAACGCAGATGATGCAACAGTGGGGGAGTGGGCATAGCAGGTCAGATGGGAAAACTAATCCAGTCATGACCATGGTGCTAAACTTTTTGCAGAACTCCGCGCACAACCCTCATGCGCTGCATGAACAGTCCCCACATCATATTTACCAAGGAGCATTTTCGTGTCTACCCCTGTCGGCCTCGGACTTCCCACCCACGCGGAAGAAGTGCCTGTTTTGGCCCCACGGCGTAAAACCCGCCAACTCATGGTGGGCGGCGTAGGTGTTGGCTCCGACTATCCGGTGTCTGTCCAATCCATGACCACCACCAAAACCCACGACATCAACGCCACCCTGCAGCAAATCGCACAGCTCACCGCCAGCGGCTGCGATATCGTGCGTGTCGCCTGCCCTAAGCCTGTCGACGCCGATGCGTTGCCGATCATCGCCAAAAAATCCCCCATCCCGGTGATCGCCGACATTCACTTCCAACCAAAATACATTTTTGCCGCTATCGACGCAGGTTGCGCCGCTGTGCGCGTCAACCCCGGCAACATTAAAGAATTCGACGGCCGGGTGAAAGAAGTCGCCCACGCCGCCCGGGATGCCGGAATCCCCATTCGCATTGGAGTGAACGCTGGATCCCTCGACAAGCGACTACTGGCAAAATACGGCAAAGCCACCCCCGAAGCCCTAGTCGAATCGGCCTTATGGGAGGCGTCACTGTTTGAAGAACACGGCTTTGGTGACATAAAAATCTCCGTAAAACATAACGACCCGGTCATCATGGTGTCCGCCTACCGGCAACTCGCGGAACAATGCGACTATCCCCTCCACCTTGGGGTGACCGAGGCCGGTCCAGCCTTCCAAGGCACCATCAAATCCGCCGTGGCCTTCGGCGCCCTCCTCAGCGAGGGCATCGGCGACACCATTAGGGTTTCCCTATCCGCCGACCCCAAAGAAGAAGTAAAAGTCGGCGACCAAATCCTCCAATCCCTCAACCTGCGCGAACGCGGCCTGGAAATCGTATCCTGCCCCTCCTGCGGCCGGGCCCAAGTGGACGTTTACACGCTCGCCGAAGAGGTCACCGCGGCACTCGACGGCATGGACATCCCATTCCGCGTGGCCGTCATGGGGTGTGTGGTGAACGGCCCAGGCGAAGCTCGCGACGCCGACCTGGGGGTCGCCTCCGGCAACGGCAAAGGCCAAATCTTCGTCAAAGGCGAAGTGATTAAAACCGTGCCGGAATCCCAAATCGTCGAAACCCTCATCGAAGAAGCCATCAAACTTGCCGAAGAACAAGGCCTAGAAATCAAAGAAGGCGGAGCAGCAAAAATATCCATCACAAAATAACCGCCGGATAGCGGCAACACGTGGCGCGGTAACCCGCCGCGGATCAACCACACATAGTTACGGGTGACAATCGTGCACTAACTCATGCCAGTCACCTCGGTGTGGTGGCGAAACACGCCCCAAAACCCATGCTAAAGTGTGCCGCATGAATAGAGCTTCCGCGCAGGTCATAGCCATAGTCACAACAACTATCATGGCCACAATGTGGCTTGCCGGATGCACCCCCAAACCACTATCCGCCCAGCCGGTCATCGACGAATTCATGCAGCGCATGAGCGCCAACGACTTCACCGCGGCAGCCAGCCTCACCGACCAACCTGACACAGTAACCCAAGTGTGGGAAACCACCTGGAATGGGCTACAAGCAGAGGCACTACACGTGGACGTTCACGACGTCACCATCCGAGACTCCATCGCCACCGCCGCCTACACCATGACCTGGCAGCTGCCCCGCGACCGAAAATTTATCTACGACACCACCATGACCCTCAATAGGATCAACGACCAATGGGTCATTCGGTGGCAACCCACCACACTTCACCCCAAACTCGGCGCCAACCAGCACCTAGAACTTCAAGCAATCAATGCGCAACGCGCTAGCGTGGTCTCCTCCGACGGCTCCGACATCCTCGTGCCCGGATCGGTGGAACGCATCCTCGTCGACACACACAAAATGGCCGACGCCGCCCGCACCGCCCGTGCCATCGCCGCAGCCCTGACGACGGCAAAAGCAACCGACCGCACCCTGATCACCATCGATCCGGCCGACCTGGCTAAAAAACTCGCCGCAACCACCGGAAACTACTCCGTCACCACAATCCCTAAAACCATTGCGCCCACCATCCGCGAGCAACTCCAGGACGACCCTGCCATCATCTTCCACGAAGAAGCCGCCATGGTCAGCAAAGACCCCGGATTCGCCCCCGACATCATCGCCCGGGTAGCCGGACTGGTAAATAACCAACTCGACGGCTCCAACGGATGGCGAGTAGCCATCGTCACCCATGACGGTGCCCCCATCGAAGACCTGGAACATCACGAACCCAAAGTTGCCCCATCCGTACAGGTCAGTCTTGACCGCAAAGTGCAACTAGCGGCAGAAGAGGCCGTCAACCAGCGCAAAGAAATGAAAGCCATGATCGTGGCAATCCGGCCCAGCTCGGGCGAACTCTTGGCGGTAGCCCAAACTGACAAAGCAGACGAAGACGGGGCGGTAGCGCTCAGCGGCCAATTCCCACCAGGCTCAACCTTCAAAATCATCACCGCAGCAGCGGGACTCCAAGACCAACACCTCACCCCCGAATCCATCGTGCCCTGCCCCGGAGCCATGAACCTCTACGGCCGCCAAGTCACCAACTACAACATGTTCGGCCTAGGAAACGTACCCCTGCAAAAAGCCTTCGCCCGCTCCTGCAACACCACTTTCGCTAACATATCCACCCAGCTGCAACCAGGACAACTGCGAGACATGGGCAAACAATTCGGCCTGGGTGTCGACTACGACATTCCCGGGCTGACCACCATCACTGGCTCCATCCCGGAAGGCAAAACCGAACTGGAAAAAACCGAAGCCGGTTACGGGCAAGGTCTCACCCTCGTCAGTCCCTTCGGCCTGGCCCTCGTATCCGCCACCGCGGCCCACGGCTCCACACCCACCCCCCGACTGGTGAGCGGTTTTGAAACCAAAACCAACGAAAAAGTGCCGCAACCAGCGCCAGAAACCATTGAACAATTACGCTCCCTCATGGGTGCAGTCACCGAAGCCGGTGGCACCGCAGGCGGCATCCGGGCTGGCGGTAAAATATATGGCAAAACCGGTGAAGCGGAAATCACCGGTGGGTCCCATGCCTGGTTCACCGGCTACCGGGACGATATCGCATTCGCCACCCTCATAGTGATGGGTGGCGGCTCGGAGTCGTCGGTGGCGTTGACAGACAAATTCTTCACCCGACTCGACGAGCTGCGTTCGGCACCACAACAGCAAGACACAACCCCCTGACAAGCACGCATAGCCCGGATCGCTGGGCGGTGGTGATGAGCAAAAACATACCGAATTTTATGGCCTGGTTTACGATAGACACATGACTAACCGCAAGCCATTGGTGCAAGAAAAATCCACCCCCATTCGCACAGTCCCCGACAATATTCCCCGGCCGGAATATGTGTGGCGTGACGAAGTGCAAGAAAACCGTGGGGAACCGTGGGTACAGACCCCAGAAACCATCGAGGCCATGCGTGAAGCATCAAAGATTGCGGCCAACGCTCTTTACGAGGCTGGCAAAGCGGTAGCGCCAGGAGTCACCACCGATGAATTGGATCGGATAGCTCACGAATACATGCTTGATCATGGGGCATATCCATCAACGTTGGGGTATTTAGACTTCCCGAAATCTTGTTGCGTGTCGCTCAATGAGATTGTGTGTCATGGCATTCCCGACACCACGGTGATTGAGGACGGCGATATTGTCAATATTGATGTCACGGCATTTAAAAATGGGGTGCATGGGGACACAAACGCCACATTCCTCGCCGGTAACGTGTCGGAAGAGCACCGGTTACTGGTGGAGCGCACCAAGGCTGCCATGATGCGGGGCATTAAGGCAGCCAAACCCGGTCGGGAAATTAACGTCATCGGTCGGGTGATCGAATCCTACGCCAAACGTTTCGGATACACCGTGGTGCGGGACTTCACCGGTCATGGGGTGGGCCCCACCTTCCACAATGGGCTAGTGGTGCTGCACTACGACTCCGACACCTACACGAACTTGTTGGAGCCCGGCATGACCTTAACGATCGAGCCGATGATTAACCTGGGTGGGTTGGACTATCGGATTTGGGATAACGGGTGGACGGTGCAAAACACAGATTACCGATTCTCCGCCCAATTTGAGCACACCATCGTGATTACCAATGACGGCAACGAAATCCTGACGGTGCCGGATGCCCACTATTTTGATGGTCTTGATAGTTTCTACGCGAAGTAAATTTCGAACATGGTTGCGTTTTTAGTGGCTGGTTGTACCTCTGATGCGGGAAAATCCGTGGTGGTGGCCGGGCTGTGTCGAGCATTGCGGCGGCGTGGTTACCGTGTGGCACCGTTTAAAGCCCAAAACATGTCAAATAATTCCGTGGTGACCCCCGACGGTGGGGAAATCGGGCGGGCCCAGGCGCTTCAGGCGGTGGCCTGTGAACTGGAACCCAGCACACTGTTTAACCCGATCCTGTTGAAACCCGGGTCGGATAAAACCTCGCAGCTGGTGGTACACGGTCAAGCCCAGGGCGATGTGAGTGCCGCATCATACATTGAGCATCGAATCTACCTGCGGGAGGTTGCGGCTCAGGCGTTGCGGGATCTGGAGGCTGATTATGACATTGTGGTGTGCGAAGGGGCCGGGTCGCCGGCGGAAATTAATCTCCGCGAAACTGACATCGCCAACTTTGGGCTAGCTGCGGCGGCCCAATTGCCGGTGTATGTGGTGGGTGATATTGACCGTGGCGGGGTATTGGCGCACTTTTTTGGCACTTACCACATCGTAGAAGCTGCCGATCGGGCACTGATTCGGGGGTTTGTGGTGAATAAATTCCGGGGTGATCAGTCGATCCTGGACCCAGGGTTAGTGGAGTTGGAAAAACGCACCGGGGTGCCGACGGTAGCGGTGTTGCCCTACATTCATGGGTTGTGGGTGGATGCGGAAGATTCGCTTCAGGCGCAGGTGGGGGCGACGATTGGGCCGCAACGCCCGGCGTTAGGCACGCAGCGGCTTCGCATTGCCGCGGTGCGGTTGCCCCGAATCTCTAACACCACCGATGTGGAGGCGTTGGCGTGTGAACCCGGGGTGAGCGTGACCTGGACGGTAGACCCTGACTATATTGCTGAGGCCGATGTGGTGGTGTTGCCCGGATCGAAGGCGACAGTGAGTGACCTCGCATGGTTACGGCGGCAGGGGATTGCTGACGTTATTGTGGAGCGGGCTGCTGCCGGCCGGCATGTGGTGGGGTTTTGTGGGGGATTCCAAATGATGTGCCAGCATATTACCGACCCGGTGGAAGCCCACACCGATAAGCCCATAGCCGGGTTGGGGATTTTCGATGCCGACATTGTGTTCTCGCCAACAAAGACATTGATCCGGCATGCGGACACCGGTGCTTACGAGGTACACCATGGGCAGGTGGTTCGCTCCGCGGAAACCGTGTGGGTTGACAACGATTGCGTGCGGGGCAACCTGTTTGGCACCCACATCCATGGGATGATGGAAAACGATGCTTTTCGACGCGCGTGGCTGCGGGATTGCGCGGTAGCCTTGGGGAAGACCGGTTTCGTCGTATCAGAAACCACCAGTTTTGCTACTGAACGGTTGAACCAGCTAGAAACCATCGCCGATGTGATCGAAGCACACTGGGATATCGACGGGTTACTGGCAGATCTTCAGCAGAACTAATCTTCTTGGTTTCAGCAGCAGCAGCTGTTGTTGCAGGCGTGGTCCACGCGGCAACCGTCCCTAACAGGGTGATGGTGGTCAACTCCCACAGCAAGAGTGCGGGTTTGAACTCACCCACCCCAAGCGACACCATGATTTCAGTGATGGCGACGACTATGACCAGAATCAAAGCTGCCTGGGTGGCATAAAAAGCCAGGCGGCTACCATGCCGTTGATGCTGCTGACCATTCTGGTGGCGACCACGATGCGGAAGCCAGTGAGAAAGCTGAGATAAGCACTGTGCCGAGCCGCAAAGTGCAGCCAGTGCCCCAACCCAAATAACCGTTGGGTCAAACCGGAAATCTATTGTTGCCCAGGTGGCGATGATAAGGCCACCGGTGATAAGCGCAATCCACGGGGCCAGAATGCGGGGCAATTGGAGAAACCCACCAATAACGATAACTGTTGCAGCAACCGGGACAGCAATGGTCCATGCGTTCATTGTCGCAGTGTGAAGACGCGTGACCCCACTATGCTGAGCGACTGCTAAAACCATACCGACAAGCAGCATGATGACGCCACCGAAGGCAGCCAACCATGCGCCAACACTACGAAGATGAAACTGCAACCTCCACACGGTGGCTGCAGACCCCAATGTGATTCCAGTCGCTAATAACACCGCTGATAATGAGTTCTGGAGATATAACGTTGCGGCAAACACTGCGAGCATCACAGCAATACCAGTGACGATGCTTGCCGCGGCGGACCGAATGGTGACGGTGCGGGCACCGAGAACATCAGTGGATTCGCTGGTTGCCGCGTCGATAGGCGCAGCAATGACGTGGGTGATTGGTGGTGCGCCGGCCAGTGGAGTGGCAACATGTGGGGCGCATAAGTGAGTGATGGATGTGGATAATGACATGGCGACAACTTAACGGCTCGGCGATGGATTCACTTAAGGCTACGACACCACAATAACCACATCTGTCACAAACGCGCCGCCTGTCATTAAACTCTCATAAAATTCCCATAGAATTCCAAGAAAACCCCACAGCTTCCCAGTCGATGTGGTGATCTGTGGAGTTATAGTGTGTCAGTTTTACGGGCTAAAATTCTAGCCCAAGCAGCGCATTCTCAATCAATTCCGGTAATGCTGGATGGATCCAATACTGATCCTGGGCGGCTGCGCGCACATCCAACCCAAAGGACATGATCGTCACCAATTGCTGCACCAATGTTGCCGCCTGCGGCCCGATGATATGCGCCCCCACCAGCTTGCCCGTGTCCTTATCGGCAATGAGCTTGGCAAAATTCTCTGTATCGTTCATCGCCCAGCCATAGGCCACATCACCATATTTTTGCACCTTCACCGTGATGTTGATGCCTTGATCCCGTGCTTCTGCTTCCGTCAACCCCACGACACCAATCTGCGGATGCGTGAACACTGCCGCAGGAACATTCTCATGCGGTAACTCCCGCAATTCATCAGGGTGCAAAATATTATGGCGAACGGTACGCATTTCCGCGTTCGCAACATGTTTCAGCTGGTAAGGCGAGGAAACATCCCCCAGCGCCCACACGCCCGGCGCGGTGGTCTGTCCATACTTATTCACCTTGATGCGATCCCCAACCATGTCGATGCCAGCCTTATCGAGATCCATGAGATCACCATTGGGAATCCGTCCGGTAGCAATCAGCATGACTTCACCGTGAATCGTGGAACCATTCGACAGCGTAGCGGTAATGCCTGATTCGTCTTCTACAAGATTGGTGAATGTGACGCCCAAATGCGTGGTCATGGCCTCACTCATCGCCTGGGTGATTCGGTCGGAAACGTCCGTGTCGAATCGCTTCAGC
>CAJZGD010000119.1 GCA_915275065.1 uncultured Corynebacterium sp.
CACTCTTCCCCTACACGACGCTCTTCCGATCTCAGGCGGAAACCTTCTCCGCCTGAAGCCGATCGTGATCCTCGGCGGCGCCAACGCTCGCCTCAATATAGCTACGATGCTCGGCGATGCTGGTAGCGGCGTCCCGAACATGGTTCTCCAAATACTCGACATGCGCCTGGGCCGCCTCGTAGAGCTGCTTCTTCGCGGTGGGGGCGGCCTGTTTCAGCTGCTCTGCAATTTCGTCACGGGCGGCGGTCACCTCATCCAACGCGGCGCGCTCGGTGGCGCAGTCGGCCCGGAGCTCGGCAAGACTCGGGGAATCGACAACCTGTTCGAGTTGTTCGGTGGTGACCCGGGCGGCCTCCCTGGCATCCGCAAGGACCGCCTCGTGCACCGCAAGCGCCTGGGCGGCCGGCCGGTCGGCAAGACTCACCAGGGCAGCGTCAGCCTGTTCCCGATCCGCCACCGCCGCGGCAAGCGCCTGGCCTGCCGAGGTCACCGCGGCCTCCGCCTTAGCCAGGGTGACATCAACCTCTACGGGTTCGGCGTCAAGCGCCGCATCCAGCTCATCCAGGCTCAACTCCCCCAGCAGCACATCGTGCTGGGTGGCGAGCAGCTTCAACGCGGACTGCGCCTCGGTGTAGGTGGTCCGGGCCGCCCGGGCCTCGGCGAGGGTCGCAAACCCATGCTTGGCAATGAGATCGGCCAAGTCCGCCTCCGCCTGGGCCACCGCGTCGTGGGTTTCGGCATCCCCGGCGCCGGGCGTGATGGTGATGGTGGTGTCCCCGACGGTCAGAGTGGTGGTGTCGGCGACCACATGTTCGAATTCCGCGTCCGCGGGCTCCCCGTTAAGGGTGAGTTTCGTGGCCGCCGGCGCCCGCACCGCGAGCTTGGGTGCCCGCAGCTCGTGGGTGTGCCGGGCCAGGCGCACCGCGGATTCGGCCGTCTCGTACCGAGTGACGGTCGCCGCGGCCACCTTGGGGATGGCAACCAGTGTGCGGCGCTGGGCGGCAATATCGTCGAGGGCGCGGCGTAGTTTTTCCAGCTCGGCTCGCCGCTGTTGGCTGGCCGCCGCGTCGCGGGTGGCGGTGGCTGCCCGCACCGCATCGTGGGCCTGCTTTTCTGCGGCCACGGCTGCGGCGCGCGCGGCGGTGAGCGTTGCGCTGCGCTCGTCCTCCGCCTCGGCTGCCTGGCGCAGGTCAACCAGTGCGGCTTCGAGCTTATCGACGCGCTCCCGGCCGACCCGTTCGCTTTCCACAAGCTCTAGGCGTTTCGCCAAGGCTGCCTCGGCGGCCTGGAGTCGCACCCGGGCCAGCTCCTGGTCCCGGTCGAGCTGTTCGGCCTGGTGTTGAATCTGCCGGGCGGCCTCGTAATCCCTGTGGCAGGCGTCTCGGATCTCCCGCTGCCCCGGCAGCTCGCGTTCGGCCGCGACCCGGGCCGTGGTGATGCGCTCCACCTCCGCAACATGGTGGTGCAGTTCTTCAAGCCGGCTGGCGGCATCCTGGGCGGCCTGGGTGGCTACCGCCACCCGATCGTGGTGGGCCTGGAACTGCTTGGTGGGCTTTCCCCGCTGCGTATAGTACTTGTGGTATTCGCCGATGATGCGGGCCAAGAGTGGCCCGGTCTCCACGTCCCGGGTTTGACTGCCATCCCCGACCCCGCTCACCCCGCTGGCTTCCGCCAGGACCTGCGTGAGGGAGGTAATGCCGCCCAATACCAGCGGGTGCACCATGCTTCCCTGCCGGTTATACAGGGCGGTGAACAGGGTTTGGTCAACATGCTTGTGGAAGAATTCTTCGAAACGCTGTTCGGCGTCGCCACCGGTGTAGCTGCCGTCACCCGAAATGGTGAGCTCGGCCCTGGGGGTTTTCAACCACTGCTTCAACAGTCGAACATTCTTTCCCCCCAGGGTAAGGTTCACGGTCACCTGCGGACCGACGTCGCTGCCCAGGGGTTGAGTGTCTTTCACCGCCTGAGCCCGGGACGAATGCTTGGTGTGCAGCACCTGGGCTATGGCCTCTAGGACGGTGGATTTGCCCTGCTCGTTATCGCCATGGATGACGAAAACCCCATGGTCGGGAATGTTGGACCATCGAAGATGCCGGATGGTTTTGAAATCTCTAATTTCAATGTCGGTGATCAGCATCGTTGGTTATACCTCGTTATGGAGTTGAAGCAGCAGGTTGAGGGCATCGGAGGCAACCGGGTCGGTGTCGGTGGCCAACTCTTGGGCGGCGGCTAAGACGAAGCCGGAAAGGTCCAGGTCCGCAATGTCCACGTCGGTGGCCGCGGTGGTGAGATTCATGGTTCGGGTGCGCGGATACAGGTGGGCGAACAGGGGCCGCAGGCGGACGAGTTCGGCTTCTAGGTGTTGGCGGGTGGCGAGGTCTACCGCGCCCACCAGGGAGTATTTGATGACGGTGCGGTCCTTGCGCGGGTAGGCGTCCAATTGGGCGATGAAGTCACGGATGTCGTCAAGGCTGTTGACGTCGGCGCTGATGGCGTCGAACCGCCACGTGCCGATCTGAGTTTCGGTCACCGTCACCTCGGCCTGGGCCGCCGCAGACTTGGTGATGTCCACGATGAGCGCCTTGCCGGAATTATTTTCTCCCTGGCCGCTGGGCAGCTCTCTAAAGGCGGTGACCTCGGGGGCGCCGGAGAACCAGATGGCGCCGGTATCACTAAGGCTGATGGCGGAGTGGGTGTCCCCCAGGGCCAGGTAGTCGATGGTGCCGCCGCAGATGGCAGCCTCCACCGTGTCCCGGTCGATGATGTCCATGCGAATATCGTTGCTGCGGTTATCGAGTTGGCCGTGCCCCACGACGATTCGGATGGTAGCAGCCGGCTCCAGGTCAGCAATAGCATGGGATACCAGGTCACAGCTGGGGGTTTTGCTGTGCCAGGGGGCGCCGATGAGCTCCACGCCGGGGGTGACCTCGATGGGAGTGCTGTCGGTGAACACGTGAATCCTGGGATGGGATTCGGCGCGGTAGAAAATGCTGTCGGCGGTGAGTGGATCGTGGTTGCCGGGGAGCAGGTACACGTCGACGGGGAGGGCCGCCAATGCGGCAAGGGCACGCTCCCGGGTCTTGGCGGAGATGGAATTATGTTCGAATACATCGCCGGCAACAATAATGAAATCGCACTGGTATTCGATGGCTTTTTCTCCGAGGCGAGTGATGGCTTCGACGCGGGCGGCGTCGAAAAGCGCCTGAGCGTCTTCGGTTTCTTGCAGAAACCAGCGGGTCATGCCTAGTTGCAGATCGGAAGTGTGAAGAAATCGGGTAGTCAGCGCGGTCATTATCACCCTATGTTTCGTGCGTGAGATTGTAGTACAAGTCTTCGATGTCAGATACGGCACATAGCTCATCCATACTGGTGTACGAAATGGTCCGCATGGCTTTGTGGAGGAGTTGTTCATCCGAGTCGGCAAGGGCGGACTGGGTTTTCAGCTGGGGAATCTCCGGCAGGGGGCCGCCGTTCCAGAACCGGTCGGTGGCCGCGGCAATGGCCTCGGGCGACGGCGCCTCCGCCCGCTTTGCTGACTCTGCCGAACCAGCGGATGCAGATGTTTTGGGCGTTGGAGGCACCGATCCTGCCGACCCCGCCGACTTCGTCGACTGTTTCGGCAGCCGCATATCGGCCAAGTTCAGACCCCGCAGTTGAAACACCAACCCCGGGTCGGCCGCCACCCGATCCGCAGCCGCCATCATGGTCGCCACAATGTGCTTACACACCTTCGCCTTGTCCGGACAATCGCAGTAATACCGCGCCTTATAGGGGTGGCCGCCAAACAAAATCTTCAGCATGTCCGGCGAAAACTGCCCGGACCGCACCGCCTGAATCCCGCCATCGAGCTGGGAAATCAGGTCCGGCAGCCGCGCCAACTGCGGGTCGGTGCGGGGTGGGAACATAATGACCACCGAAAACGGCTGCGGCTGGGAACCAATAACCTTCGCGGTAATAGCTCCCGGCACAAACTCCACATTGATCACGTGGCCGGCCTGATAGTAGCCGCGGCCCCGGCTCAGCCTGCCGCTATCAGCCTGGGCGAATGCCAGATCGGTGAGCCAGTCAGCAGCCGTGCTGCGGGTCCCCTTGGCCTTCGCCCGCGCCCTCGTGGGTTTCCGCCGCGGCTTGTGGGAGGGCGCATCGGGGTCGGCAAACATGTCACGACCGGCGACAGGTGCACGATCCCGCGCCCCAAAATTCACGTAGATGACGTTGTCTACCTGGGGCGACCTGCGCGACGACCGGCGGCCTTTCCCATCAAACCTCTCTGCCACTTATTCCATCTCCCGATAACTCAGCAATGTGGCCAGCTCCGCGTCGGAAAGCTCCGTCAACCAGCCCTCGCCCTGGGCGATCATGGCTGCCGCCAGCTCGGACTTGCCCGAAATGATGTCGTGAATCCGCTCCTCGACCGTGCCTGCCGTAATCAGCTTATACACAAACACGTTTTTGTCCTGCCCAATGCGGTACGCCCGGTCCGTTGCCTGGTTTTCCACCGCGGGGTTCCACCACCGGTCCATGTGCACCACAATGTTTGCCGCGGTGAGATTGAGGCCGGTGCCGCCCGCCTTGAGCGACAACACCATTGCCGGCGCCCCATCCGGCGCCTGGAATTGTTGCACCATTGTATCCCGCCCGCTTTTGCTCACCCCGCCGTGGAGAAACGGGATTTTCTGCCCATAATAGTCGGAGAGATAGGGGGTGAGCATGTCCCCAAACGCCTTGTATTGGGTGAAAATAAGTACTTTTTCGCCGTGGTCACGGGCGTTTTCCACGATTTGCATGAGTTCTTCCACCTTGCCGGAGCGATGGTGGTTCCCCCGCAGCATGGGGGACCCATCGCCAAGGAAATGCGCCGGGTGATTACAAATCTGTTTGATTTTGGTCAGTGACGCGAGCACCAGGCCGCGCCGCCCTATGCCTTCGGCCTGTTCCAACTGGGTGGTGAGGTCGTTAACGTATGCGGTGTAGAGGGCGGCTTGTTCCTTGGTGAGGTCCACGGTGATGACGGTTTCGGTTTTTTCGGGGAAGTCCCCAATGATGGCCGGGTCGGATTTGAGCCGGCGCAATATAAACGGCGCGGTGAGGTTGCGCAATTGTTCTTGTTTTTTCTCATCCCCGGTGACTTCGATGGGTTTGGAGAAGTGGTGTTTGAAAAACGAGACGGACCCGAGGATGCCGGGGTTGCAGAAGTCCAGGATGGCGCGCAGTTCCAGCAGGCGGTTTTCCACTGGGGTGCCGGTGAGCACCATGCGGTGGTCGGCGGGAAGGGAGCGGACGGCCTTGGAGATTTTGGTGCTGGAGTTTTTAATGTGTTGGGCTTCGTCGAGGGTAACGCGATGCCAGTGTTGCCGCCCCAGGAGTTGGTAGTCGCGGCTGGCGATGCCATAGCTGGTGATCACAATGTCGTAGTCGGTGACGGCGCCGAGGAATTCCTGATCCTTTTTACGCTCGGTGCCGTGGTGGACCAGGATTTTCAGGTGGGGGGTGAACTTTTTCGCCTCGCGCGCCCAGTTGCCGACCACGCTGGTGGGGGCGATAACCAGCGACGGCCCCACCTTGCCCGTCTGCCCCGCAGGTTCCGCTACGGTTGGTTCACGTTCGGAGTTGTCGCGTTCGGCCGCTTCGAGGGCGAGGAGTTGCAGGGTTTTGCCCAACCCCATGTCGTCGGCGAGCACGGCGCCGAGGCCTTGGCTGGCCATCCAATGCATCCAGTCCACACCGCGGCGCTGATATTCGCGCAGGCTGGCGGTCACGCTGGCGGGGATGGGGATGCGCCGCGGTGCGGGAAGCTCGTGCCTGATGGCGCCGCCGATGAGGCTGACCTGCCAGTGGTGGCCGGTGACCGCGATCGGGTCGGTGGTTTCGGCGGTGAGGTTGAGTTCCCGCAGCTCCTTGAGGCTGATTTCGCCGCTGCTGGGGTTGTCAAGCGCCGCGGTGAGTTCCTCAATTGTGCGTTCGATTTCGGTGGTGTCGTCGCCGGCGGCTTTTGCGGCGGCGAGTTGTTGTTTGGCCTGCTTGAGTTGGCTCATCACCGAGCCCACCGAAGATTTCCGCAGCCGTTCCATGTACTGGGAGATCGAACGAATGGACGCGGCGTCGGCAAGAACCCATTCTCCCCGCAGGTTAATCAGGCCGGATTTGGCTGCCACCAGGTCGGACATTTCCTTGTCCGTGAGGTCTATATCGCCGATGGATACCCGCCAGTCGAAGGCCACGATGTGGTCGAGGCCGAGTTGGGGGGCGGTGGTGGCTTCCTCGTCGTCACGCAGGCGCATGTGGGCGGTGACGGTTTGGCGGCGCCACATCCTGGGCAGCATCACGATCATGCCGCGTTCCCGGAGCTTAGGAACCGCGTCGTTGATGAATGAGAGGAGTTCGTCGGTGGTAAGGTACACGTCCCAATCTCCGGCGTTGTCGGCGTGGCGGAGCGCCGCCACCAGGGGCGAGTCGGGACTGGGCCGGTCGGGGTTGAGGTAGGGCGTGATGAGTTGGGCTTCGCGCCGCAGGGCGGTGATGCGGCGATTGGTGGCGTGGTCGAAGTTGGCGGGATGGATAGGCATGGGGGCATCCACCCCGGATCGCACCTGGACACGAATAGGCCATATGGCTTGGGCATGGCCGCCGCCTACCGGTTCGAGGTCGGGGTTCGTGTCGGGTTCTTCGATCATGAGCACGAGTTGAACGTCGATGGCAGCGATGGAGTCGCGCCATTTATTGAGCGCGGAGACCAAAGTAGCGCTGCCCCGGCGCAGAGGGTTGCTTTCGACGAGAGCGGCGGCGAAATCGTGCCAGGGGGTGGGTCGAGGTCTATGGTAGTCGTCGCTGATGAGGGAGTTGACGATCCAGTGGAGGAGTTCGTCGGCGATGTCTTCGACTATGGTGGGCCCGCCGTTGGTGGTGATGACGCCGGGGGCAGCTTTAGTCATACTGACCAGCCAACCGCGTTCGCCTAGCCCGGCGGCGAGTTGCCAGGTGGGATACCATTGTCGCTCGAAAAAGCCGAGCTTGATGGTGACACGGCCAGCCCGGGCGAAGGCGGTGAGCCCCCGGTACATGTGGGCGAGCCAGAGGAGGTCGGGGGCGAGGGTGGCGCGTTGTTCCGGGGTGACTGGTGGCGTGTCGGTGGGGTCATCGAAGTCATTGGTGTCGTCGACGATGGCGGCAATGGCGGCGAGCACCGGCACCGCCTGTTCGGGGGTGCAGGCGATGGTAGGTACGGGTAACTTGCGCTCTCTTCCTTTGGGAGTCATGAGGTGCATATCGACTCGGTGCCGGTACCGTTTTCCGGCGATGAGGTCTTCGATAACCGGGGGGAATGTGCCAGGGGCAATCCCGCTACCAGTAACGATTTTATGCCCATCTACTTGCTCAATCCACAAATGGAGGCCTGACTGTTTCTGCCAAAATCCGTGAATCAGATGCATCGCTGTGCCCATGTTTTTACAATACCTAACTCACCAACCCCACTTTCTCCACCCCCATTCGGGTGTGTTAAACACAATACTTTTCTACCCAAAAATTGACATTATAGGTTAAAGTGTGACCCACACTACCGAAATAATTACGGGGAGACCATTGATGAGTGAACATACATGGAATGTCATAGCCATCATCATCTATATGTCGGTCATGCTCGGTATCGGATACTGGAGCTATCGCCAAACCGACGAATATGAAGACTACGTTCTAGCAGGCCGGGGGCTCAACCCCTTCGTGGCGG
>CAJZGD010000120.1 GCA_915275065.1 uncultured Corynebacterium sp.
GGACTGGGCGGATTACCCGGCACACCAAGGCTTGCTGCGCCGCGTGGCGCAGGGATCGGGGTGTCCGGCAGCGGTGGTGGCGACCCTCGGGGAGTTAGCTCAAACTTTCGAGAATCGTGCGGCCGTGTGGGTGGCGCAGGCACGGGCGGCACGGGTGCAGCCGCCGCGGGTCGTGGTGGCAGTGCCAGCGGTGGCGCCATGATGGGTGGTGTCCCACCGGGTGGCCGGGACTCCCGCGCCGGGGGTAGGCGTCGTAAGGCTACCTGCGATACTACCGTCAAAGGGGTGTTGCGGAGGGTGGAGCAAACCCAGAATCAGCAGGAGTTGTTGGGCCCGCGGCCCGCCACCGTTCCCGGGGTGATTGGCCACTGGGTGCGGAAGTCACCGCAGGAGCGAACCGCGGCGGATTATGGGCGCTAGCTCTGCTTTTTGCGCCTCGGCCCCCGCCGGGACTCCCACATCACTACCGCGGTGGAGCGGGGAACGTGCACGATTTCGCCACGATGCCGGTTGTGTTTGAGTACTTCGTTTTCGGCGCGGGCCTCCTGCAGTTTGGTGCGGAGTTCTTCGTTTTCTTTCTTGAGTTCGATGATGGCTTTAATGCCGGCGAGGTTGACACCGTCTTCCTGGCTGAGCCGCTGCACGGTGCGGAGCAGCTCAACATCCTCGCGGGAATAGCGGCGGCCACCCCCGCTGGTTCGTTGGGGGGTCACCAACCCCATTCGATCGTATGTTCTGAGAGTCTGGGCGTGCATGCCAGCTAACTCAGCCGCAACCGAGATCACAAAAACCTCGCCCATAGACTCTTGGTTTTTGTTTTTGGACATTGTCGATTTGTTCTCCCTCACATGTTTTCTAGTTGGATGGGTCGTTCATGGTCATTACTCGTTTCCGGCCCAGGTGGCGCGGGGGTCGAACCCCATGTGTTTTTCCGCCTCCATGTAGCTGCGGAGTGCATCCTTCACGTCGGCGGTCAGGTCCTTGGGTACCTGTATTTTCACCTTGACGTAGAGGTCGCCGAAACTGCCGTCACGTTTGGGGACGCCCCGGCCTCGAACCCGCAGCACTCGGCCGTCGGGGGTGCCGGCGGGGATGCGGACCCGCACTGGTTTTTCCAGGGTGGGCACGCTCACGGTGCCGCCGAGCGCTAGTTCACCGAACGAGACCGGCACCTCTACCTCCAGGTTGTCGCCGTCCCGGGTGAAGACTTTGTCGGGTCGGACGTGGACCGTGACGAATAGATCGCCGGCGGGCGTGCCGTGGGGGCCGGCTTCACCTTGGCCGGCGAGCCGTACTTTCTGGCCGTCGACCACGCCAGCGGGAATGCGCACGGTGATGGATCGGGAGCGTCGTACAGTGCCGGTGCCACGGCAATCCTGGCAGGGGTCGGTGATGACTTTGCCGGTGCCGTCGCAGTCCGAGCAGGGTGCCGAGAACGCGAAGGCGCCCCGGTTTTCGGTGACATATCCGGTACCGTTGCAATTTTTGCAGGCGCTGGTGGCGCCGGTGCGGGACCCGGAACCGTGGCAGGCGGCGCAGGGGGCGTCGCCGGTGAGTTGGACAGGTAACGTGGTGCCTTTGGCTGCTTCGCGGAAATCTAGCGTGATTTCCGTCTCCACGTCGGACCCCCGCGTCGGCCGAGCCGATCGGCGAGTAGCACCCCAAGAACCGCCGAAGATGTCACTAAAACCGCCGGTAGAACGACCTCCTCCAAAAATGTCCGAGAAGTCTTGAAAGGATTGGCCGCCGCCGCGAAACCCACCGCCGACACGCAGCATCTCCTTAAACTCGTCGTATTCTTTCCGACGGGTCGGATCGCCCACGACGTCATAGGCTTCAGCGACCTTTTTAAATTTTTCCTCCCGGATCGCGTCGCCCGGGTGGGAATCCGGGTGGTTCTCGCGCGCGAGTTTCCGATAGGCCTTCTTAATGTCTGCATCCGAGGCGCTGGATGTAACACCAAGGTCAGCATAGTAATCTTTATCTACCCATTCATTTTTGGCGGCCAAGTTTTCCTCCAGTGTTATTGCCAGTCATTATCATAGTTGAGTCTAACAGACTAAAGTTTAGCGCATTCTGTGCCATTCACCACCATTGGTTCGCCGTGAGCGAACAATCATCCCGAAATATTCGAATATGTATTCGCCCAACCCCACCGTTAGCGTTTCGCTTGTCGACGCCCAAGTGACGGCCAGCCGCACAGAAATATGACGCCACCGGAATGGGGAACCGGTGGCGTCATAGTCATTCATTCAGATGTGCCATGAGCTCTTCATACCCATGGATCACCGGGACAGCCGGGGATGCCACACCAGGCACGGTGAACCGTGCGGCTGGTGTCGCACCCATGACCACCCAGAGCGATGGTAACACCTGCGACGATTACGCCGTCTTCTGCCATAGAACATTCATTCGTTCGACGGGGTGCCAGGGGGCAGCCACGATCGGGGCAGACAGGAGCAGCTGGCCTACCCCGGCCACCCCACACATGAGGCTGACGGAATAGTTTTCCTTGGTGAGCCCGTCCCCCACCAGGTCGGCAGGAATCACCTCGTCAATGAGATGCCGGGCCCGGTCCAAGATTTCCTCATCGCCGGTCGCAGTGTACAGGCTCATCAACGATTCGGCGAGGCCGGCAACCCCATGGCACACCGACAGCCCCAGGTGGTCGACTGGCGCCAGCAGTCCAGGCCGAATGGCGCTCAGCAGCGACTCGCCGGCCGCCCGGGTGTCGGCGTGATCGCACAAGTGTGCGGCAAGGAACCCGAACCCGGCCATGCCGTGGCACCAGCCTTGGGAAACATTCCCGGTGGCGTGAATGGCCGTGAGGATGGCCTGAACCTGCTGCTCAACCAGGCCCGTGTCCACGGTGGCCCCGCACAGGTGGCTGGCCGCAAGGTAGGCGTCGAGGACGCCGGCGGTCGAGTGGGCGTAGCCGGCATCGTCGGGGGACTCCAGGTAGTTGCGTAACCATTTTCGGGTCACTCGCCTGGTGACGCGGGCGAGTTCCCGCAGGTTGGGCCGAACCTCCGGGAGGTATTCGGCGATTTCGGCGTAGGCGCGCAGCTGGCTGGCCAGCCCATTGATCGCGTCCACGTTCATGTCGTCCAGGTTGGTGTCCCGGGCGTGGGTTGCCGCCGCGATCGCACCATTGGTGCATTGGCGGGCAATGTGTTCCCGCCCGCCGGACTCCCAACCGATGGCATCGCCGCAGGCCACGGCGGTCAGCAACAGGCCGCTGCTGCCGGTGCAGAGCCCGGTAGGATAGTCGGCTTGGGGCGGTTCCGGGGTGGTGGCGGCGACCATACCCGCAACCGCTTTTTCGAGTAATTGTTCGATTTGGTCGATGGGGACCCACTGGCGGTAGGAATGCTGCATGAGGTGCGCCAGGAAGTATAGGGTGCCGGCGCTGCCCCCATAGAAGCCGTCGTTGCTCGGCCCAACCTGCCAGTTTCGGTCGAACTCCTCCCCCACCGTGGCGCTCAAGAAATCGGTGCCGAACACGGCCTCATCGTTCGCGCCGGCGGCTTGCAACACCGTGTCGACAATGTGGGACACGAGTTTCGAACGGGGATGCGACATGCTGCGGGCCTCGGGGGTGGCGGTATGAATGCGGTTCTCCGGGTAGCGTCCCACGAACGACATATCGATCCACCGGCATTGTTCGGCCAGCCCATCGGCGGTGGCGTCGGCAAGCTTTGACTCCAGGTGTGCCGCCGGGGACGCCGATGCCACCGGCTTTTCCTGGGGGAACGGCAGCGGCATGCCGTCCCCCAGGACCACCTCCGTATCTGCAATACCCATGGTGAACAGGGGAATCTCATCGTTCATGAGGCCGGCCCATTCCGACCGCCACACGCCGTCGTTCCCCCACAGGCTGATTTGCGCGCAGGCCAGCGTGAACAGGAACGGGTCGTCCGCAATGGCGGGATGCCCGGCGGTGGCAAGCACCTGCGCATACCGGAATGTCGGCGTGAGCACCACCCGGGTGCGAATCCCTTGCGCCGCAGCCACGATCTGCCGCACCTCGTCGAGCTTGTCGACGATGCGCCGTGCGGTGTCGATAAAGGCCGTCTTCACCTGGTCTTTCACCTGATCAATCTCGGGGATGGTGGTGCCCAGGAACACCGTGCCCTCCGGGTCGGTGGGCAGGGTGTCCTCCTTGATAAAGGTGCGGGAGCCGTCGTCAAGCGTGCGCACCATAAACGAGGGGAACGGATGCCGGGCGCCAGGGGTGGGGCGGCTGCGGACCAGACCCACGTCAATCGAATCGGGACCGTAGCCGATCCGATACGGCAGCACCCCCATCGGCAGCACCGAGTTGGCCCACCGGCGATTATTGGGCGCCATCAGGAATGAAAATTCGGGCTGGAAGAATGTTTCCAGGTCGATAAGCCGCGGGGTGTTGCCAACCGTAATGAAGTTTTCATTGTGCAAGTCGTTGGCATTGAACAAATAGCCCACGGCCGCCCAGGCACCGACGGCGGCATAAAACTCGGCCTCATCGGTCACGCCCGGTCCGGCGGTCAAAAACTCGCTCCACCCATGGTCCCCCATATCGAAGGCACGCGGCGGTTCGGGTGCACCCACCAGCCGACAAATGTCGGCAATAACCTGGTCGGTGGCCATGGAGTGGGGCCGGTAGATGAGCTGACGGTCCGCAAATTCCACGCGGGCCACAGTCTGCTGCTGCGAATGGGCATCCCCCAACCCCAGCACCACCCGGCTTGGGGCGTCCGGCAGTTCTTCGGCGATATGTCGCTCCAGGCGGGATGCTGCCGCACCAACATGCCGGTGGGCCATCACCAGGCGAATCGCCAACGCCGAGTTGCTGCGAACCCGATACTTGGAGGCGACGGCCAGGTCATTGTACCAGCGGCGGGCAATCTGGGCCACCACATTGCGCCATTGCCTACCTGCGGCATCCACCATCACCGCACTCTGCGGCCACTCCCCTGCTTCGTCGATTTCCACCAGCTGGTCGTGCATGGCTGCAGCAAAGTCGGCGCGCGACAGATTGCCAGCAATGATGCGTCCCAAACAGTCGGCCACGGCATCGGAAGCTGCCCGCCGGAGTTCAATAGGAATCTGGGTCAAAAAATCTGCCGTTCGATTGCGCACTTCTGAAACGAAACGTTCTGGGGGAATATCCCGCACCGGCCCGGCAACGGACCGCAGGCGAGCAAGGAGCTTATCGGCGATTACACGTTCGAGAGTCATGATCCACGCGCCTCCTACTCGTCCCGGGTCATCTTGGACTTATTGAGTGCGATGGCCAGCGCTGCCAGGCTGATCGTCACCACTAGGAAATACCCGACGCTCACGGTGGGATTCCACATGAACCATTCCATCGGCGGATTTTCGAACACCCGTGTGCCATTCTTGAACGGGAGCAGGCTATAGAGAATCCGGGTGGATTCGTCCGCGCCATTCAGCATGCCCTCAATCACTAACACCCACATGAACAACATGGTGAGCGCGGAAGACAAATTATTGGTGAAAATGGCCACCGCAACCCCGAATGCAACAGTGCCGACGGCAATGATCGTAATCATCACGCCCATCTTCAGGTACTCGGCAACGCTCGCGCCAACGAACCGCTGCCACGGCTGACCGGTAAGCGCCAGGCTACCCAACGTTACCGCGGTGGACAACAACGCCATGACCATCATGGATACAATGGCAACGATGGTCAACCACACCCATTTGGCTACCCAGATCGCAAACCTATTGGGCAGGCTTAACAGTTTCAGCTTGGCAAACCCGGTGCGTTCCTCACGCAGCATGTAGCGGGCAATCCAAATGAACAGGCCGTACATGGCGAATTGGAATACTCCGCTGATAGCGGCCCGCGCCGAGGGGGCGGCCTCCTCACCACCATAGCGGATCACCAGATTACTTGAGGCCGCCGACCATGCCACCGTGATCATGGCGGTGACAAAAAGAATGTAGAAGCCGGCGGCATCAAATCTTAGCTGGGACCATTCCCCACGCAGGGCGCGCAGCAACGGAGGCTGGGTGGCGGCAAATGCCGAGGCATGCGCAGGCTGCGACGAGTGCGGCATTGGTCGGGCTGCTGGACGCGCCGACGAGCGGGGAGCGGTGCGGGAAGTGGTACGGGAGGCAGAGTGAGTTGTGCTCATTGAAATTCAACCTGTCCTTCAGAAATTTGTTCGAATGCTTCAGCAAGGGTGGTGTGGGAAACCGTGAGATGCGTCAAGTCCACCTCGGCGGTTCGCGCGGCGATAGACACATCCTCTGGGGGCACATTGACCTGGGTTTTTCCATCATCCATTGGTGTGATCTCCAGGCCGGTGTACATCGCATGCAGTTGGGACACAATGAGATCATTGGCGTAGGAAGCAAACACGGTGTGCTGGGCGCCCTCGGTGAGTTCGGCAAGCGGCCCCTCCCACAGGGTTTTGCCCTTGCCCAGAATGACCACCCGGGAGGCAATCAGTTCGGAGTCGGCAAGAAAATGGCTGGAAAGCAGCGTGGTCCCCCCGGCCCGCGTGTGGGATTCCAGCAGCTCATTGAGCCAGCGCATGCCGGCCGGGTCCAGGCCATTGACGGGCTCATCCAGGATGAGCAGCTCTGGGTCCCCCAATAGGGCTGCGGCAATACCGCAGCGCTGGCGCATGCCCAGCGAAAAGTCGGAAACTTTACGGCCGGCCGCGCTGGTGAGCCCACACATTTCGAGGCAATCGGCAACCCTACGGCGATGGATGCCGGCCAGGTCAGCGAGAACCCGCAGGTTTTGCTCTGCAGTGAGGGCGGTATCCAACCAGGTGGCGTCGAGCAGCGCCCCGATGGTGCGTTTGGGATCGGGGAGCTGACTGTAGTGCCGGCCCATGATGGTGATGTCACCCTTGTCAATGGTGTCTAGGCCACAGATCATGCGCAGGAGGGTGGATTTGCCAGCACCATTTGGCCCGGCAAGCAGGGTGACTTGGCCTTCCTGAACATCGAATGATACGTCATCAATGACCTGGTGTGATCCGTAGCGTTTGTACAGATGGGAAACGGAAATTTTAGTTGCAGTTGTTGTTGCAGTTGTCATAGGTTGTTAACCTCGGCTCTCCATCAAGTTTTTGAGATAATCGGGAGACTCGGTGACGATGGTGCCGTCCTCGGTAAAGCGGAGAACAGTATCGTCGGGTCCTGCCGCGGTGGGTCGGTGCGCAATGCTGATCAGGGTCATATTCAAATCGCGGAGAGCAGCGGTGATGGCACGTTCCGTTGGCACGTCGACGGCGCTAGTGGCCTCATCCAGTACAAGGAGCGATGGTTTGCCGGCGATTGCTCGACTGAGGGCGAACCGTTGCCGCTGGCCGCCGGAGAAGGCGCTACCCATGTCACCAACAGGGGTGCTCAATTTGAGGGGGAGTTCCCGCACAACGGAGTCCATTTGGGTGATCTTGAGGGCCGCCCAAATTTCTTTGTCGGAAATGTCCCGACCAAAGGCGATATTATCCCGGATTGTGCCTGAGACCAGGTAGTTTTCCTGGGGGGCAAAGCCAATGTGACGAGCACGCGCTTCTGGTGACATATCAGCAACGTCTATGCCATTGATTCGAATACTACCCGACGAGGGTTGCACCAACCCCGTAATGAGTCGGGCAAAGG
>CAJZGD010000121.1 GCA_915275065.1 uncultured Corynebacterium sp.
CGGTCTCGGCATTCCTGCTGAACCGCTCTTCCGATCTCGCAGGAACGGGTCTCCCCTACCCCACGCTCATACACTCGCATGTGTGTGCGATACCCTTCCGGGCTGTGCGTGAGTTCGGTCAGCACCTCCACATTGACCCCCTCTGGGAAGAACTCGGTGTCAAACTCGGGCCGCTCCAGGGTGAGTTCGGCCAAGGCTTCCGCGGTAAGCCCTGGAACCACGCAGGCTAAATGCGGATTGCCCATATCTACTCCCATGCCGGCATACATGCGGCCACCCATGGAGCAAGTGGACTCCCCTAATGATGTAGCCGGCCCCATGGCAACCGATACCACAGCGTTATCGTCATCGAATGAATGTACGGTTACTGGTTTCGCCCCGGCGCGGGTGCCGATGGTGAACTGGTCGGTGGGAACCAGCCCCCGGGATCGAACATAGTGGGCGAAGACGCGGGTGCCATTGCCGCACATTTCCGCGACGCTGCCGTCGGCGTTGTAGTAGTCCATAAACCAGTCATCATCGCTTATGACTTCGAGGCTGGTGGGGCTATTAGCCAGGAGCCCGGCGCGGCGAAGGGCACCGGTGGTAGCAACCCGGAGGATTCCGTCGGCGCCGATGCCGCGTTGCCTATCGCACAGGGTGGCGATGAGTTGTGGGGTAAGCGAGAGTTGGGCTTCGGGATCGGGCAGGATAATGAAGTCGTTTTGGGTGCCGTGACCTTTGGCGAAGGCGATGGTGGTTGGATGGGAGTTGGGCGTGTGGGATGCGGTCATCGACATGACTCTTTCTGATTTTTGAAATATTTAGCTCTTGTTCATTGAATTCTTTTATTACTAACGTATGGTACCCACGGATGATGTTCCTGTCATGCGGTTTCACCTGGGGTTACCCACAAGATACCCCCTCGGCTATAAGAATATTGCGCATTTGTTCGTATGGTGGGTTTTCAATATTGGTGACGTCAATCCAGTGGATGCGGGGGTCCCGATTGAACCAGCTGCGTTGCCTACGGACGTATCGTCGGGTGCCGATAATGGTTCGTTCCAGCACATCGTCCCAGGCCAATTGGCCGGCGCGGGCGGCAAGGATCTGGGCGTAGCCGATGGCTCGGCCAGCGGTGGAGTCGGCTATGAGGCCACGATTGATGACAAGGTCGGCCACTTCGTCGATGAATCCTTGGGCAAACATTTGTTCGGTTCGCTGGTTGATGCGGGGGTTCAGCCAGTCGCTGGTGGTGCGCAGCCCAATGATGATGGTGTCCCATCGAGGTGGAGCGGTTTTGGGGGGTTGGGAGGCGGTGAAGGGCCGGCCGGTGAGTTCGATGACTTCGAGTGCCCGGACGGTGCGGCGGGGGTCGTTGGCTTCGATAATGGTGGCGGCCTCGGGGTCGAGGGTTTTCAGGTGGTCGTGGAGGGCTGCGATGCCAATGTCGGCAAGTTTTTTCTCCCAGTTCTTTCGTACCTGTGGGTCAGTGGGGGGAAATTGCCAGTCGTCGATGAGGGATTGCACGTAGAGCATGGAGCCGCCGACGAGAATGGGGAGCTTCCCACGAGCCATGATGTCTGTGACAGTGGCGATGGCGAGGTTTTGGTAGTGGGCGACGGATGCGGTTTCGGTGACATCCCAGATATCGAGTAGGTGGTGGGGAATGCCGGCGCGTTCGGGGATGGGGAGTTTGGCGGTGCCGATGTCCATGCCCCGGTAGAGCTGCATGGAGTCAACGTTGACGATTTCACCATTGCAGGCGTGGGCGAGGCTAATGCCGAGGGCGGATTTTCCGGAGGCGGTGGGCCCAACAATGGCAATCGGCCGGATGGGAGATGTGGGCGTTGTGGTTGTTGGTGGGGTCATGGGATCCTCATGCAGGTCATGTGTAGGTTTGTTGGTGGTGTGGTGTGGTTCAAATGACATTATTCGGATCTTCAAGGTATGTTTGGTGAGGAGTGTTTTCTTGTGCTAGCTGGCATGGGCGTGGCTTCATGGCTTGTGCTCCTAGATCCCAGATGCTTCGTTGAGGTTTGTTGGGAAGACTACTCTCTATGTCATTTTGTTTCGGCAGCCGCGTCGCGCGGCACAATTACTGTAAGGAAATTTTGCCATGACTACTCCCCACCCCCCTAAGCCAGGCCCTCGTCCAGGTGTTGTTGCCGGCGGGGTTTCACGTCCCACGGCCCCCAGCCCTGCGGTGCAACCTGCGGCCCGCCCGGCTGTTACCATTCCGGCGGCGTCTGATCCGGCACAGTGGGGTCGGGTTGATGAGTCGGGGAATGCGTATGTGAAGACGACCGATGGGGAGCGTCTGATTGGTTCGTGGCAGGCGGGTACGCCGGCGGAGGGGTTGGCGCATTATGGGGCCCGGTTTGATGATCTGGTGGTCGAGGTTATCAATTTGGAGACCCGGTTGCAGAGTCATCCTACGGAGTCGACGCATTTGCGGGGCAAGGCCGAGCAGTTGCGGGATTCATTGGATGAGGCTGCGGTGATTGGGGATGTGGAGTCGCTACGAACACGGCTGACGAAGTTCATGGATGAGGCGATTGTTGCCGGTGAGCGGGCCAAGGAGGAGAAGCAGGCTCGTCGGCAGGCGGCGATCGCCCGCAAGGAGGAGCTAGCCGCGGAGGCCGAGGAGATCGCGGAGAATTCCACGGAGTGGAAGCAGGCTGGCGACCGGATTCGGGCTATTTTGGATGAGTGGCGGACGATTCGGGGGGTGGATCGGAAAACCGATGATGCGCTGTGGAAGCGGTATTCGCGGGCGCGGGATTCGTTTAACCGGCGTCGGGGGGCGCATTTTGCGGAGTTAGATCGGGGTCGGGCTTCGGCGCAGCGCGTTAAGGAGGATTTGGTGGCGCAGGCTGAGGCTATCAAGGATTCCACTGATTGGAATGAGACGGCCCGGGCGTTTCGTGAGTTGATGGATCGGTGGCGTCAGGCTGGTCGGGCGCCGCGGGATATGGATGATAAGTTGTGGAATGCGTTCAAGGCGGCACAGGACCATTTCTTTGATGCGCGAAATGCGGAGCATGAGAAGCGGGATCAGGAGTTTGCCGCGAATGCGGCGGCGAAGGAAGCACTGCTGGCTGAGTATGGTCCGGCGATTGAGTCGGCAAGCTCGGCTGATGTGGCACGGGCGAAGCTGCGCGAGTTGCAGGAGAAGTGGGAAGAGATTGGGTTTGTGCCGCGGGGTCGGGTGCGGGAGTTTGAAGATAAGATCTTTAAGCTGGAGTCGTTGGTGAGCCGGGTGGTGGAGGATCAGTGGCGGCGTACGGACCCAGAAGCGCAGGCCCGGGCGGCACAGTTTACGGCGAAGGTGAAAGAGTTCACGGCCGCGGCGGAAGCTGCGGAGGCGAAGGGTAAGACGAAGGATGCCCAGAAGTTCCGGGAGCAGGCCGCCCAGTGGCAGGAGTGGGCGGATGCCGCTATTCATGCGGTAGAGTCGCGGTAGGCTGCCGGTAGGTGAGACAGTTATGGTTAATGCCATGACTGTCTTTTTTCAATTTGCGCCCCCTGAAACCGACGTGACGCCTGCGGACTATAGTGATGCGTTGGTGAATTTTGTGTTTGCCACCAATGTTGCGCATCAGGATGTGAGTGGTGACGTGGCTGATTCGGCGTCGGCGGAGGTGGTGTGCGAGTCGCTGCGGCCCACCCCGGTGCGGGAGTCGGTGGTATTGGTTGCGGTTTCGGGTGAGCCGGATCTTTCCGCTTTTCGACGCTCACCGCTGGGGTATCCACTGATTGCCGCGGATGCGGGCTCGACTCACCCGGGCCTGCCGGATGACGTTGAGGTGTTGGGGTATGTGGATGCGACTATGACGCCGGGCGCCCGAGGGGTGGACGCGGACTTGGTGTTGGGGGTTGATTTTCTCCCGGAGACCCCGGGCGGGCCGGCCACCGAGTCGGAGCTGACGGCGTGGCGGGAACTCATTGCGGGGATTGAGGAGTTCACACAGGCCGTGGGGCGAACTCTTATTCGAATATGGCATGGGGTGCCGTTGTCGGGTGGCGAGGGGGATTTCGAGTGGGAGCTATTAGACTGTGGCTATTACCTGGGGATGGTGGAGTTGTGTGGGGTGATTCCCACATCATCGGAGTCGCAGTGGGAAGGACCAGTGCTGCCGCCCGGATACGATTTCGTGGTGCATGAGGACCATCGGTTGCCGGAGCAACACAGACAGCCGCTGCTACAGCTTTACACAGAGGCTGAAGCGGACATGCCGGTTGGTGGGTTGACTCGGGATGTGGTGCCGTGGACGAGGAAACGGTGGGATCACCAGCTGCGCGATGGCGAACAATCGCTGATGGTGGTGTTGGTGCATTTCGGTGCGGTTGTGGGCCTGTCCGAGGTGCGGCGAGTACGGGGGTCGGATTGCGCCGAGCAGCAGATAACGGTGGTGACCCGCCGGCATCGGGGACTGAACCTGTCTTCTGCGCTCAAGTATCGACTGCGCAAGGAGGTACAGGAGCGGTGGCCCGAGGTGCGGTCGATCTACACGGCTGTGGCCGAGGATAATGAGCCCATGTTGGTGGCTAATTATTCGGTGGATTTCCAGGAAATCTCCCGCACACAGTGTTTCGAAAAGGTTTTCTAGTTTTTGGTTTTCTTGGTGTGGTGGCGTTCGGCGGCACGCTTGCGCCGGTCGTCGACAAGCAAGGGATTGGTTTCGGGCGTGTTCTGCTGTTGGCTCACAAGTGCGGCACGCTGCGCATACCCAACCTCGTCGAGGTCTTCGTTTTCTGCCCGCTGCTGCGCAATTGCTTTCTGTTCATCGCTGCGGCGCAGGATCATGACGGACAGCGCATAGGTGGTGATGACGACCGCCAGGACTTGCAGCAAAAAGCCCACGCCCAAGCCGGGGCCGCCGGCGATTTCTTTGTCTTGCAGGCGCATCCACATGCCGAACAGCGATGCGAGGAGCGCCATACCGGTGAGCAGGTAGGTAATATTGGCGAAGATTGTGCGTTTGGTGATGAGCAGCAGTCCCCCGCTGATCACGAGACCCAGGGTACCTAGCCACACGAACACGGATTCGACAATGCCGATGTGTACGCCGTCGATAGTGTTCCGCCACATGAGCACCTGCCAGCCACTGAGCGACCCGGCGTGCGGCAGCAATAGGCCTATGGTAAAGAGCGCCCAGGCCACAATGAGATAGCTACGGCCGGATTTCAGCGAAATGGTGCCGGCGGCCTGTTTTTCTAGGGTTGCGAGATCAGGTTTGGGTTCTGACATGGGGCATATCCTTAGAACACGAGGAGTGAGGTAATGCTTTTTATCCTAGCAACCGCAACCGGTGGAATCGCAGTCGCTTGTCGACGTGCCTTCCGCCGGAGTGGGCGCACCAATCTTCGGCATGCCCAACCCCACCCCAATGGGCGCGGTGGTGGGAACCTTGCCGGCCTCGCTCATGTCGCCTGCCACCGTGCGGCGATGTGTGAGCACCCCGGCGTCGGCGATGAGAAAATGCGGCTTCGCCTCGGTCACTGTTGTGGTGATGACGTCGCCGGGACGAATGCTCCGGTCAATGCTGCCAGCCGGATGAAAGTGCACCAACCTGCCATCGCGGGCCCGGCCGGTCATGCGCTGCGTCTTGGTGTTCTTCTTCCCACCGTCGACCTGGACGAGAAGCTCTACCTCTGTGTTCACCAGTTTCTGGTTTTCTTCCAGGCACACACGCTCCTGCAGGGCGATGAGCCGTTCGTAGCGTTCCTGCACCACTTCCTTGGGAACCTGCTGCTCGTATTCGGCGGCGGGTGTGCCGGGGCGCGGCGAATATTGGAAGGTGAAGGCGCTGGTAAAGCGGGCTTTCTCTACCACGTCGAGGGTGGCCTGAAAATCTTCCTCGGTCTCGCCGGGGAAACCCACAATGATGTCCGTGGTGATGGCCGCATGCGGGATTTTCTGCCGCACCTCGTCAAGAATGGCCAGGAACTTCTTGGTCCGGTACGACCTGCGCATTTCCTTGAGCACCTTGTCCGAACCGGATTGCAGCGGCATGTGCAATTGGGGGCACACTGTGGGGGTTTCCGCCATGGCGTCGATCACGTCGGAGGTGAATTCCGCCGGGTGGGGGGACGTGAACCGCACCCGCTCCAGGCCGGTAATCTCACCGCAGGCGCGCAACAGCCGGGAGAAAGCCGAGCGGTCCCGCGGCAGGTCGGGGTCCGCAAAGTTCACGCCATAAGCGTTTACGTTCTGCCCCAACAGGGTAACTTCCACTACGCCTTGATCGACGAGGGCCTGCACTTCAGCAAGGATATCACCGGGGCGGCGATCAATTTCCTTGCCCCGCAGGGACGGCACAATGCAGAAGGTGCAGGTGTTATTGCAGCCCACGGACACCGACACCCAGCCGGCATAGGCGGATTCCCGTTTGGCTGGCAGCACCGATGGGAATTGCTCCAGAGCATCGACGATCTCCACCTCGGCCTGATGGTTATGGGAGGCGCGCTTGAGCAGCGCCGGCAGCGACCCAATGTTGTGGGTGCCGAACACCACATCGACCCAGGGCGCCTTCTTCACCACGGCATCCTTGTCTTTTTGCGCCAGGCACCCGCCGACGGCAATCTGCATGCCGGGATGCCGTTCCTTGACGCTGCGGAGCGACCCTAGGGTGCCGTAGAGTCGCATGTCGGCGTTTTCCCGCACCGCACACGTATTAAACACGATGAGATCCGGGGTGTCACCCGCAACCACGGGCTGGTAGCCGGCGTCCTCCAACAGCCCCGAGAGTCGTTCTGAGTCGTGCACGTTCATTTGACAGCCAAAGGTACGCACCTCATAGGTGCGGCCGGCCACAGAATCCGGGGTGGTAGCCGTGGGGGTGGCGTAATCGGCAAGATTGGCTTCGTTTTTCATGATCGGTGCTGACACGGGTTGCAATTCTAATCGGGGCCGACCGGAAAACCCAAAGTCAGACCCCACTTCGCCACGCTTTACCACGTCAAGACGCTAGGCGCTAGCGGTTTCGTCAGGATAATTCGGCAATGCGCTGCTCTAACGCTTCCTTGGCGATGGCGAAGCTCATTCCCGACGCGAAACCCCGGCGGGCCAGCACGCCGACGATCCGCCGCAGGTATTTCTCCTGCTCCGCGTAGTCGGCGGGTGGCTTCGTGATCTGCCGGGCTTTTTTGGCGGCAAGCCCCCTGGCACAGTCATACTCGGCGTCATCATCGACTTGTTCCAGGGCTGCGGCACGGTGCTCCGGGCTGATGCCTTTACGTTGGAGTTCCTGGTCGAGTACGCTGCGGGATTTGCCGCGAAGTTCGTGGCGTTGCCTCACCCACTCCATGGCAAAATCGTGGTCGTTCACGAGCCGGGACTGTTCCAACTCGTCAAGCACGTCCGCAATAACCCGGGTGTCGAAGTCGAGCGCGACAAGACGTTCTTGAAGCTCGTGGCGGGACCGGGCCCGCTGATCGAGCCACAGGAGGG
>CAJZGD010000122.1 GCA_915275065.1 uncultured Corynebacterium sp.
CAGCAACAGCAATTCCACCAGCGCCGATGGCGAAACCACCGTCCGCATTGGCACCACCGACGCGGAAAAGAAAGCCTGGGAAGTATTCGAACAAAAGGCCCAAGAGAATGGCATCAAATTGGAGGTCACAAGTTTTGGTGACTATAACACCCCCAATCTGGCGCTGTCCCAAGACCAAATCGATGTGAACCTGTTCCAGCACCTGAAATTCCTCGCAGAATATAATGTTGCCAACAAGGACAATCTCACCCCGGTCGGCGCAACCGAAATTGTTCCCTTGGCCCTATTCTGGAAGGACCACACTGGCCTCGACGGCATTGATGGGCAAGAAGTTGCCATCCCCAACGACCCCTCCAACCAGGGCCGTGCTATTAACGTGCTGGTGCAAGCCAAGCTAGTCACGCTGAAAGACGACACGAAAAACACCGTCACCCCCACCCCCGAAGACATCGACCAAGACAAATCCAAGGTGAAGGTCGTGCCGGTCGACGCCGCCGAAACCACGGTCGCCTACGGCGAGGGCAAGCCGGCGATCATTAATAATACCTACCTCGATCGAGCCGGTATCGATCCAAAATTTTCCGTCTTCGCCGACGACCCCAAGTCGGAGGTTGCTGAACCTTACATCAATGCCTTTGTGGTCAAACATGACCGCAAGGATGAGGAAGTCTTCAAGAAGCTGACGGAGCTATGGCATACCCAAGAGGTGCAGGATGCCGTTGCCGAGGACTCCAAGGGCACATCAATCCCGGTCACGCGTTCCGCCGAGGATTTGCAAAAAATCCTGGAGCGGTTAGAGCAAACCAACAAATAACTCCCTCAGCCCACGCCCAAAACCCCGGTAATGCCACTGGGGTTTTAGGGATTTAACCTCAAGAAAGAGGCTTCAGGTGATCGGTACCCAAATCGAATTCAAAAACCTTTCCAAAACATTCCCGTCACGCAAAAAAGGTGCTGAGAACGTTGTTGCGCTCAGCGATATCAATCTCACCGTGGAACCTGGTGAAATCATTGGCATCATTGGCTACTCCGGTGCCGGCAAGTCCACACTTGTGCGCATGATTAATGGCCTCGACACGCCCACCAGCGGTGAAGTGCTTCTCGACGGCACCAATATCGTGGGTATGAAGGAAAAAGAACTCCGAGCTGTACGCCGCAATATCGGTATGATCTTCCAACAGTTCAACCTCATGAATTCACGCACCGCCGCCGGCAACATCGACTACCCGCTCAAGCTTGCGGGCATCCCCAAAGACGAGCGAGACGAACGAGTGGCCGAACTTCTCGACTTCGTGGGCCTCTCCGATCGCGGCAATAACTACCCCGAACAGCTTTCCGGCGGCCAAAAACAGCGCGTCGGCATCGCCCGCGCACTCGCCAGCAACCCCGCCCTCCTGCTTGCCGACGAAGCCACATCCGCCCTCGACCCGGAAACCACGCATGAAGTCCTCCACCTCCTGCGGAAAGTCAACCAGGACTTAGGCATCACCATCGTGGTTATCACCCACGAAATGGAGGTGGTGCGGGCCATCGCCGACAAGGTAGCAGTCATGGAAAACGGCAAAATCATGGAGTACGGCACCACCTACGAAGTGTTTTCCAACCCCAAAACCGTGGTGGCCCAAAAATTCGTGGCCACCTCCCTGCGGAACACCCCCGACACCATCGAATCGGAGGAACTGCTTTCCCACGAAGGACGCCTTTTCACCATCAATCTCACGGAAGAATCCGGCTTCTTCGCCGCCGCCGCAGAAGCCCGCAGCAACGGGGCATCGATCGGCATTGTGCATGGTGGCGTCACCACTTTGCAACGCCACTCCTTTGGCAAAGTCACGGTTCGCCTGACCGGCCCAAAATCTGCGATCGACGACTTCCGCAACCGGTTGCAGCGCACCACCGATATTAAGGAGATCCTGCGATGACCACTGCTATTCTGGCCGCTGGCGAAACCAATTGGAATCGGCTCGCCGGCCCATTCCAGGAAGCCATCGTCGACACCCTGGTCATGGTCGGCACCACCCTCGTCATTGGTGGACTGTGCGGCCTCATCCTGGGCATGCTGCTCTACACCACCCGTGCCGGGGGTATTCTTCAAAACAAGTTCGTTTTCGGGCTCCTTAATGTTCTGGTCAACTTTGTTCGCCCCATCCCCTTCATCATTCTGCTTGTCACCCTCGGACCCCTGACGAAAGCACTGGTGGGAAGCCAAATTGGTCGGGACGCCGCCATCGTCGGCATGTCGGTCGCCGCAACCTTCGGGGTGGCGCGCATCGTGGAGCAAAACCTTGTGACCATTGACCCAGGCATGATTGAAGCCGCTCGGGCTATGGGGGCCAGCCCCTGGCAAATCATCACCGGCGTGATCATCCGCGAAGCCTTAGGTCCGCTGGTATTGGGTTATACCTTCTGCTTCATTGCCATCGTGGACATGTCCGCCATGGCCGGCTACATCGGTGGCGGCGGGCTTGGTGACTTTGCCATCACCAAGGGTTATCGGGCCTTTAACCTGGAGGTCACCTATGTGACCACGTTCATGATTATCATTATTGTGCAGATCGCCCAGCTCTTGGGCAACTGGTTGTCCCGAAAGATCATGCGCCGCTAGCCAATGGTTGATTGGTGGTTGGCTAATTGGCTGGGAGTCAGCTATGCCCTGGTCACGCCGGTAGCTACCCATACCTGGGCGGTTTTAGGCTGGTCCCCACAGCTGGGAATGACCCCCGAAGCTTCCCGCTGTTCCAGGGTGACCAGCCACCCTCGACCATCACGGTGGGTGACCAGCAGCTTTTCTACCCCCTGGCCTTGGGCCGCAGGTTCCACACTGGTAGCGGTGGTCGCAGTGACCGCAACGGTAAGAACGCCGGGACGAGGCGTCTCACCCTGATCGAATATTTTTTCTAAAACCGCTATCTCTGCCACCTGCTGTTGGCTGGTGAAAATCCCCCGGCCTCGATTCCCCGGCAAAAACAGTTTATCCTGCATGGCATAGTTGTATACGTCTTGAGCGGCACGGGAATTCAGCCGCCCATAAAAATAAGCCCAGGGAAACAGCATCATGGAAGGGGCGAAGCGATGCCCCTTCGTGTGACTACATTCCCAGATCGGCGCATCCGGGAATGCCCGCACCAGATCTTGGGCGATGGGTCGGCCTTTGATCGCGCAGCAACGATCCCGTTTGGCATGCGTGCAGACAAGAAGTTGGGGTTCGGTGATCACGCGCGCTCGTTCCGGGACGGTATCGGGGCTGGTAAGATCCAACTCCCCCAACTCATCAACGCTGCTAATCATCAGATGCTTGGTGATTCCCTGCTCGCAAAACACCAGGTAAGTATTGCGTTCCGGGCCGCCCTGTCGACCGATACGTCCCGGCTTACGGATGAGGTAAAGACCAGGGAGCTGCTTGAGTATTTCGGTATCGGCTGCACTAAAAGTACCGCCGTCGAGTATGTCGTGGCTCCACGGACCTGCATGCTCGTAGAGAACGAAGACACCACCGGTACGGGCACTACCAGGCAGGGGTTCTGCCACAACATCAGAGCAGAATGTTCTGGACGATGGGAGCGCACAGGCATTGGCCGCAAAGGGATCGTAGTCTATGGCCGCGGGAAAGGAATCGGCAGATTCGATGTGGTTGGTGGCGCTCATGGTTCCTTCAGTGTATGGGTTGGCATGCCCGAAAGAAACTTGAGCACCTTACCCCGGATCAGAGGCAGCACCTCCCCGACACGCACAACCTGCCCAAGGCCTACCCACAACGATGATCAGAATGTCACTCAGAACACTAACCCCAAGCTAGCACAACTGCTGAGCTGGGGTAACAAACATGCTGTTCTGCCAACTGCGACTTCCATCCGGTAGCACCTTCGCTCAATCGGAACTCCAGCTCAGCACATCCACTATTCCCCCACCACTACTCGATTATCAACCATTGCTGCCCCATCCGGCACCCACGCCGCGGACTTCAAGCTGTACTTTCTCGATTCAGTACCAACCACGGGCTGCCCCGCAAACCAGAACTCCAGCTCAGCACATCACCTACCCCCACACGCACCAGCTTCAACATGCCAACCCCCACCTCTAAACCCCGACAACAACCGCAGCAACCAAGCAAACCTGCGCAACTGGCACGCCTGCCATGACCGATACTGCCCGCAAACCCGCCCATCACGGTAGTCCAGCTCAGCAGTTCTGCTTCCCCACAGCTTCTCGTTAGCTTACCGTTCAACCAGCACGCCCACCCGGCAAGAACTAGCCCATAAACCAACACATCAGCCATCAAGCCATATGGCTAAAAAGACAATATTAGTGATATAACCGCAGCATATCGGTTTGACAACGATCATCCCAGTAATCCGTAGCGGAACTCGCCAATCCCTGTTACAGAAGTTACTATTGTGATATGAGTGAAAAGAGTCTGACCCCCCGAGCCTTAGCCGTCGTCATTACCGTCGCGGCGCTTACCCTCGCTGCCTGCAACAACAGCGACAACACCACGAGCAAACTCGCAAACACCGCCCAACCCCCCTCATCCACCGCACCCCCCGCACCCGAACAACCCACATCCCCCATCCCCAGCACCCCAGCCACAACCACTCCAAGCAATGATGCTGAGGACAATACAAGCCCAACCACCGGCCAAAACACCAACCAAAACACCGAGGAAGGCAAACTCGTCCCCATTGGGATGATTGTTGGCAATTATGATGACTACGACCAGGTCACCATTAATTTCGCCGGCACGAACACGCCCGAATGGACCGCCGAATACACCGATAGCCCCACCCAACAAGGCAGCGGCCGACCCATCAAATACGATGGCGACCATGCACTCAACCTGTACATCAAAAACGTTGCCATGCCGTTCGAAGTCGGGCGAGATGATCCAAATCTCAGCCCAGTACCAGGCATAGGACCAGCGGTGTCAGAAGTCCGTTCCGGCGGCACATTCGAAGGACAAGCCCAGTTTGTTATTGGCCTCAAAGACAGCAAACATCCCTACAAAGTCCGCACAGAACAAAACCCCACCAGGCTCATCATCGACGTGCAGCATTAATCGCAGGAATCAAAACCGATAAGGTCGGACATGCTAGCGTGTTACCATGACCGCCACCCCTCAGACTCCACTTGTGGTCCGCATCGTCTCCTCTGCACTGTTTAGCTGCGCAGTTGCTGTATTATCGACCAATCTCCCCAAAAATATGCGGGCCATCATCATGGTGACATGCGTCGCAGTCGGCATAATGGTTATTTACGCCCACCCCTACCGCAAACAGGTCCAACAGTTTCTCGCCAACCATAATATGAAACCGCAGCCACGCCTCACCGATATGCTGCCAGTCATAGTGGTCTGGATTGCACTGCTCCTGGTCCCGATTTTCGCCCCAGCGCCATGGTGGCTCACAGCAATATGCTGGCTGGGAATTTTCGCATGGATGTGGATAGTATTCCCCATCATCGACGGCACCCGGTCACTGCGGAGGCTAGCGTCGTAACGCACCATAGCCCGGATCGGCCGTAGGCTCCGCAGCCCCAACCACCACAATGGGCACCCAATTGCGCTGCTCAGTGCCGGTCCCGGGCAATAATGTGACGGTAGCATGCACCCACGTGCCGGCTGGAATATTGCGGAGCTTGTGCCGTGGGTCGGACAGTTCAATCTGATAGGCACGGGCATCGGCAGCGCAACAAATGATCACCACCCGCGATAATAAGCTCACCCCATTCTCTACGCTTAATTGCCCCGTAACCTGCACTTTCTTCCCACGTATCTGATCATCCGCAGGGGCCATGAGCCGCCCTATAATGTCGGGAATCTCCAATTCTGGCGTGTCTCCAGGCGGCAACGGCGGCATCGTGCCCCCATTATTTGTGGCAACCACTACCCGATTAGCGGTCTCCACCTGCGCGGGCTGCAGCGCCGCAGGACTCGCCCCCACAATAATGACGGCCAGGAACCCCAACACCCATGGTGACCAGCGGTGATCGTGATTTCCGCAGCCACAATGTTCACGCTGGCAAGCCGTGGTCAGCCCCACCACCACGAGCCCAACTCCCGACAGCGCAATCAACACCGGCGATTGCGACACCCACGCTCGATAACTTCCACTTATCGACGCATACCCCAAGGCCACCCCCACCAACAAACAGAAACTGCCCACAATCCGCCGCGCCATCACCCCCACCACCCCCATAACCATGCCACCATCAGGGTAGCGACCAATGCCGACACAAAACCACTCACCGCAATGAACCGTGTTGGCCTATCCCCCAAAATTCCCTCCATCATTGACGCCAATTTCATATCAATAATCGGCCCCACCACCATAAACCCCAACATTCCCGCCGGATGAACCCCCACCAACGATGCTGCCACAAACGCATCACCAAAGGAACATAACGACGCAACAATCGCCAACGTCATCATGAGAATCACTGCAAACACCACCTGATGGCTCAGCGACACCAATAAATGTACCGGCATCACCAGGTTAATGACCGCAGCCAAGAACGCTCCCACGCACAAAAACGTGAGGGAATCCACAACATCATGGCTCATGAGATCCCACCAGGATCTACGCCCATCATCGTGAGGCGCCACCGGGCCTAATCCGGCAAACGCCCGACCGCCCCACACCATGACACACACTCCCACCCCCACGACCGCAAGCATTCCGGCAACGAGTCGAGCTGCCGCCATCTCCCACCCGCCGAATGCCGTGAACGTAGCATAGACCACCAACGGGTTTGCAGACGGCGCAGCCAGCATAACCGTAATCGCGGCCGCGGGCGTGACCCCCGAATTCATCATCCGCTTCGCCAACGGCACAGACGAACACTCACAAGTGGGCACGCATATCCCCACCAGGGCGGCAACCAGCACCGCTGCCATCCCCCGGCGAGGCAACACGCGAGCCCACCGGTCCGGTGTCATCCACACCGCCACGGTTGCAGACAACAGAGATCCCACCAACACGAACGGCAGGGATTGCACCACCAACGCCAAAAACGCGGTGACCACCACATGGACCCGCGGAAATTGTGCAAAAAACTGCTGTGCGATCGGATGCCCCCGACTGGCAACAGCCACCACCAGGACCGCCACCAGGGTGAGAAGCACCCGACCACGGACGCTAGTCCAGGTCACGAGAGTGTGCCCACCGGGTCAGGGCATGCCGATTCGACTGCTGGGTTTTACGGAGAATATTCGAGGCGTGAGTCTCAACCGTTTTGATAGAAATAAAGAGCTGACCGGCGATTTCCTTGTAAGTGTAGCCTCTGGCCAAGAGTCGAAGCACCTCTAGTTCGCGCCGGGTGAGGGCATCGACTATAGGGTCGTCAATGGGGGGATGCCCCTGCTCTACCGCTTTGTCTCGTTCGGGGGCATCAACCACGCCGACGCCGGCTCG
>CAJZGD010000123.1 GCA_915275065.1 uncultured Corynebacterium sp.
GGTGCCCCGCCGCCGCCCACGGCGCCGGCTGCTGCGACTTCGCCGACCTGAAACCCGAAGCCGAACTAGAGCTCAAAACCACCATCCTCACCGGGCAACTCACCAAACTCGGCAAACTGGCTGCTCTACCGCCGATTACCATCCAAGAGCTGCCCCCGACCACCGGGTGGCGCAGCCGCATCCGCCTCGGTGTCGACCGGACCGGGCGTGCTGGCTTCCGCAAAGCCCACTCCCACGACCTGGTCACCGACCATCGTTGTATCCAACCCATGCCCGGTCTGCTCGGCGACGGACCCGACAGCATCGTGGGGGCAGACTCGAATTATCGTTTCACCCCCGGTGCGGAAGTCATCGCGGTCCTCGATGACGCAGGCAACCGGCACGTCGTGGAAGTCCGCAAACCCGCCCGGGGGCGCCGCAGCGAAATCATCACCAAGGTCATTTCCGGCACCGGCGACGTTGTGCAGAAAGTAGGGGAGCACACGTTCACACTGCCCCCCACCGCCTTTTGGCAGGCCCACCACCAGGCGCTATCCGCCTACTCGGACCTGATTACTCAGTGGGTGGCCGGCGGCCAATATAGCGCGGAACCAGTCGGTTGGGACCTCTATGGTGGTGTGGGCGCCCTCGTGCCCGCCCTGCACCAAGCCCTAGGAAATAAATCGCACATCCATTCGGTAGAATCCGCCCGGGTCATGGCCACCAGCGGTCAAGTCACCTTCGGCGACGACGTGCACTTCCACATTGGTCTGGTCGGTAACCTCATAGACGCCTTGCCCCAACCCGACGTTGTTGTGCTCGACCCGCCACGTGTGGGTGCCTGCGCCGACGTGGTAACCCGCATTGCCGCACGAAAACCCCAGCGTGTCATACACATTGGTTGCGACCCAGCCACCTTCGCCACCGACATTCGGGCCTGGTCCCAAGCCGGCTATCACCTCAGCGACATCGTTGTCGTCAACGCATTTCCCGGAACTCACCATTTCGAGACCCTAGGATTGCTACAATCTTGATTTTCTTAAAAGTTGTGGCCCAACAGGGTAGGATGATCTCAGCATCTGTATCGGTGCGGAAATGAAAAACACGCCACCTAAAACAGATGTTCGTTTCGTTGTTGTCATCGTCCGTTGCAGTGAAAGGGCGCATTTTTAGGCTGATGAGTATTCTTCCCACAATTTCCACCCCAGCCGATGTGAAGCGCCTGGATTACCCCGAACTCAAACAATTAGCGCAAGAAATCCGGGACTTTCTCGTGGCCAAAGTATCCGCCACCGGCGGCCACCTAGGCCCCAATCTGGGGGTGGTTGAATTGACCATTGCGATTCACCGCATCTTCAATTCCCCCCACGACCCCATCATCTTCGACACCAGTCACCAATCCTATGTGCACAAAATCCTCACCGGTCGGGCCGACCAATTCGACACCCTCCGGCAAAAAGACGGATTAAGCGGCTACACCAACCGGGCCGAAAGCGAACACGACTGGACGGAATCATCCCACGCCTCCGCAGCGCTCAGCTATGCCGACGGCCTGGCCAAAGCCTTCCAACTCACCGGTGAATCCGACCGCACCATCATCGCAGTAGTCGGCGACGGGGCCCTCACCGGCGGCATGTGTTGGGAAGCGCTCAATAACATTGCCGCCTGCCACGACCGTAAAGTCGTCATCATTGTCAACGATAATGGCCGCAGCTATTCGCCCACCATTGGCGGGCTGGCCGAAAACCTTGCTAACCTCCGTATCCACAACCGTTACGACCAGGTCATGGAGCAAGGCAAAGCCACCCTGAAATCCCTCGGCTGGGTGGGGGAGCGCACATTCGAAGCGCTCCACGCATTTAAAGAAGGCGTGAAATCCAGCGTCATCCCCACCGAAATGTTCTCCGACCTCGGACTCAAATATGTGGGCCCAGTCAACGGACACCACCAAAAAGCCCTCGACGCCGCCATGATATACGCCCGCGACCACGACGGCCCCCTGCTCGTCCACGTGGTGACGGAGAAAGGCCGCGGCTACGCACCCGCCGAAAACGACGTGGCGGAACTCATGCACTCCACCGGGCAAATCAACCCCGAAACCGGCCTGCCACTGCAGGTGAAAAAACCCGACTGGACCGGCGTGTTCAGCGAAGAACTCCTCGCCGCGGCGCGCAGCAGAGACGACATTGTGGCCATCACCGCCGCCATGCCCGGACCCACCGGGCTTACCCCGTTTCAGGAAGAATTCCCACGCCGATTCTTCGACGTGGGCATCGCCGAACAGCACGCCATTGCCTCCGCCGCCGGCCTGGCCCTGGGTGGCATGCACCCGGTTGTTGCCGTGTACGCCACATTCCTCAACCGGGCGTTCGACCAGCTCCTCATGGATGTGGGCCTGCTCAAACTCCCGGTGACGGTGATATTGGACCGCGCCGGGGTGACCGGCTCGGATGGTGCCAGCCACAATGGGGTGTGGGATTATGCGATCACCGGCATGGTGCCGGGCATTCACGTGGCGGCGCCGCGGGACGGCGACCAGCTCAAAGCCCTATTCCACGAGGCCATCGCCATGGACACCCCCACGGTGGTGCGGTTCCCGAAGGGCACCCTGCCGCCGGTGATTCCGGCGGTGGAAACCCTCGACGATGGAGTCGACATTATTCGCTACACGGACGCCAGCGCGGACGAGGACAACGTGCCGGTGGTGCTGATCGTTGCCATAGGCGCGTTTATCGGCCAGGCGCTAGCCGTTGCGGACGCCCTGAGCGAGGTCGGGGTGGCGGTGACCGTGGTCGATCCCCGGTGGGTGGTGCCGGTGGCCCCGACCCTGGTGACCCTGGCGGACGCCCACGATCTCGTCATTACCATTGAAGACGGAATCATCACCGGTGGCATCGGCTCCATGATCGCTGCGGCCATGTCCGATGCGGGGGTCAACACCCCGATCCGGCACCTGGCGTTCCCGCAGATCTTCCCCCACCACGCGACCCGCGACGAGCTCCTGGCCGAGGTCGGCTTGGATAATACCGGTTGCGTGCAATCGGCGGTGGCTTGGGTGGATGAACTCTTCCCACCCGCAGCCAGCGACGAAGACCAGCCGGAGCAGTAACGCGGAGCTTGTCGACGCCGCCCAGGTGGGTGGTTAGAGTACCGTCATGAGGGCCAGGCCGTGGCAGAGGGCGGCAATGATGCCGCCTGCGATCATTCCGGGGATGCGGTAAATCCCGCCGATAGCGGCGTCGAAAAGCTGGGTGACAAGAGCAACGCCCACGAGGGGGAGTACCACGGCCGGATTGGCGCTCAACCAGCCTATAATGCCCACCATGATATTGAGCGGGATAGATCGGCTGGCGTACATGGCCGGATAATACCGATGCGTGCTGGCATTGCCGGATAGCGCAGTGGGATTGATGAGGGCCAGGATGGCGAATCCTACGGCGCCCACGGCGGCAATGCTATTGATGAGAGCGGCCCACCAAACCAAGATAATTCACTCCTAGAATCGTTCATTTTTGAATCAATTCTGATGTTAGCATCAACCCTATGAACAACCAACCACTCATCACCACCGCCAGCTTCAAACTCGGCGTCTTCGGCACCCACATCACCCAAGAATTCAGCACTAGAATCGAAAAACTCGGCATCAGCCACAAACAAGTAGGACTCCTCGCCATAGTCGATGCCGGACTCGCCAACTCCCAACGCGACATCGCCACCCAACTCGGCATAGCCCCCAGCCTCGTCGTTGCCCTCGCCGACCAACTCGTCGACCGCGGTGCAATCACCCGCACCCGCAGCACCACCGACCGCCGCATCCAAATCGTGCAACTCACCCCAGCCGGCACACAACTCTTGCACGAATGCGCCACCATCGCGCACCAACTCGACCAAGAAATCCGCAAGGGCCTCAGCCCCCAAGCCCAAGCAGCCCTCGACCTACTGCTCCCCGAAATCCCCTGACTCCAACATCCGAACCAGCTTCTTCGACGCCGTGGCGCGAAACGACTCCTCAATAAGCTCCGCCACCTCCACCCAATCCGTGTCATCCGTCAACCGCAACCCCACCCAACCATGCGGACCAATATAGCCAGGCACAAACGAATCCGGCATCGCCAACACCGCCTGCCGCTCCTCCTTCGGCAATAACAGTGACACCGACGGCGGATGCTGCCACACCCCCGCAGCATCCTTCACCGCCATCCCATACCACACAAACACCTTCCGGGTATAAAATGCCGGAAACCCCACCGACACCTTTTCCTGCGCGCCAGGCAACTGCAACGCTAACTCGCGCACCCGCACAAGCAGAGGATCCGAATAAGAAAAACGCAAAGGTATCGTGGCCATAAAGACCAACCTACCAACTCGCCTACTCTGTTCGCATCAAATCAGCTACAAGCTGGTTGAAGCGTTTCTTTGTGATAATCGGAATGTGATACTGCCGGGCCTTCTTCGCCTTCACACTCGTCGAATCGGGATCCGCCGCCACCACCATAACCGTAGCCTCAGTCACATCACCCACGATCAGCCCAGCGAACTTCGCAGCTTCCTCACCACTATGCGTGCCCGTAAACGCCACCCGATCACCCGGCTGCAACGTCAATGTCGACACCACCATATTATCGTCAATCGTGGGATTATTATTTAAAATCTCCTCCACCACTTCACGGGAAATCCCCAGCGTATCCGCGGCCAACCACAACCCATCACGCTCCTGCTGCGTCACCCCACCATCACTCATCACCACCCGCACCAACTGGCGGATATACTGCATGTGCACCCGATCGGTATCTGCCTGGCTCATACCCAAATTCCGGGCATGCGCCGTCAACTCCCGCCGTTCATTAGGCGACAACTCAAAATCCAACATGGCAAAATCCAACAGCTGAAGATAACTATCCGTATCCACATTGCCGGACGACGGCATCTTATCAATAGCCGTACTGAGCCAATCATCATTGGCATAACTATCGTCACGCTCCATCGTTTCCGTCCCCAATGGGTGGATCTCCCGCGACGCATGCATAGCATCACCCACAAACACCGTCGGCCGCGCCCCCTCAGGCAGCTCATCGGCCAAGAACTTAGCAAACAGTCGACCCGTGGCCCGCGCATCCAATAATGCGTTATGCGCCTGCCGTTTATGAATACCCAAAAGCGACAACCCAGCCTCCAACGACCGAATCGTGTTCGGAAACGCATCCTGCATCAACTTCGACGTATCAATATTCCCATCCATTAAACCAGCCATCGTCAATCCCACTCGATCAAACTCCGACTTCAACATTCGAGCATTAAAAGCCGCATTATGGGCCACAAAAATCTTCCCCTCCAACAGCATCGCCACATCATCGGCAATCTGATCAAACGTTGGCGCAACCGCAACATCCTTGGCAGTAATCCCATGAACCGTGCCATTAGAAAAATCCCGCATTGGATTAATCAGCGTCGACCACTCATAAAGAGCCTCGCCATTATCATCCAACACCACAATCCCCATTTCCACGATCCGGGCGGTGCTGGAAAATCCGGTGGTTTCCACATCCACCACCGCATACATGCCCGGTGCATACTGGGAGGTAATATCACCCACCGTGCTGTGATGCACATCCAACATCACTGCCGGCTTCACTGAATTTTGCACCAACACCGAAAGCTTCTGCTCCGCGGGCTTATGCGATTTCAACAGCTTAAACGCCTCAGTGAAATGCGCGGTCACCGTGGTGGTTTTCCGCTTCAACCCAAACACCTTCATCGTCTCCCGAATCACATCATCGAGAGCCTCATCCGAAGAATCAGCGGGAACGCTATCAATGAAATCCAATTGGGCCATGGCATTGCGTACCTCCCACAGGGAAATCTGGCTTGCAGTTCGCTGCCCATTCGATGCGCGCACCCCCCGCCACTCGTGCGGAACCACGCCCCGGGGCCACACAAACTCAGTGTTGCTCCGGCCTTCCTTATGCCGCAAATCCTTAGGAATAAACCCTTTGATTCGATCGTTGATTTTTTGCGACCCTTTTGTATAACCAAAGGCCTTTGCAATAAGAATCCGCAGTTCATTAAGGCTAATCGGGCCATTCGCATTGACCGCGTCCTCAATAATGCCACCCAATTCGGCGCGCCGGGCAGCGCTGAATCGTCGTTGGAAATCTTCCCTGGTACCCAGGTCACGAAGCTCCACTGGTGAATAGCCCGTGATCTTGGAAATCCCCTTGGCCCCAGTCTGGGAAGCTGTCCCGCTTGTCACAGCCGGTGGGATAGCGGGGGCCTCCAACTCCAGCAGCTCCATCGCCAACTCGGATTTGGCCTCCTCGCTGAGCTGTTCCGTTGCTGCATCCCGCTGCTGATCCAGCCGGTCCTTGATTTCCTCCAACTGGTGTTGGAATCGGGCGTCGCGGGCCGCGAGTTCTTTCTGCGCTGCCGCCAGCTCGTTTTCCAGTTTGTCGACCACCCCATCCGGGTTGATTGCCCACTCCGGGAGCCACACCCGGGTCACCGAAGCCCACTGCATGATCGGCTTCAATAGTTCCGGCACCAGATCCCGGTCGCTCACCGTGGGCAGGTGATACCACTTCGGCCCATCCAGAAGCACCCCGACGTGCCACCGCTCATCATCCTGCGGGCGAATGACCAGGTCCAGGGTGAAGCTGGACATGCCATAGTCGGTTTCGACCACCCAACCGCGATCCCGCAGCCGCTGCGCCACATCGTCTCGAACATGGTTTTGATTGATGGTTTTCTGGGTGACCTGCGGAAGCGCCAACTGTTCTCCGTGGGCGTCATCATTGGCCGGTGCGCCGGCCATGGTGAGGGTGGTGGTGAGGCTATCCACGGCGGTGGCGGCAAGCATATAGCCGCGCAGATCCGCCATACCTTGCGACTTTGTTCGGGAAAGATCAATGTCGACAGCGTCGAAGCTGGCGAACATCACCACTGATCGGCGGGCCCGGGTGATCGCCACGTTCAGGCGTTTCTCGCCACCGGTTCGGGTGATCGGCCCGAAGTTGAGCGGCAGTGGGCCGCCCGAAGGCTGTTTCGAAAACGCCACAGAGAACAGGATCGTGTCCCGCTCGTCGCCTTGCACGTTTTCCAGGTTTTTCACGAAGAGCGCATCGGTTTCCTGGTGAAGTTTTTGGTGGATGAGTGGATCCTCACTGGCTTCCAAGAGGTCCAGGATGAGGTTGCGTTGCTGGGTGTTAAAGGTGACCACACCCAGGGATTCCTGTGCCGTAATGGGATTATTGAGGCGTTCGCTGATTTCGGCGACGATGGCGTGCGCCTCCACCTCGTTGGTGCGGTGTAGGCGTCCTGGCTGCCGGTTGAATTGGCCGTCGACTCGTTTCAGGCTCACACCGGCGGCAATATGACCGCCGGGGG
>CAJZGD010000124.1 GCA_915275065.1 uncultured Corynebacterium sp.
GAGTGCTTGGTGATATGGGGTTAGTGGCTGCCGGTACGGTGGGTGTGGCGTTGCCGGGGTTTGTGTCGAGTGTGGTGGGGTTGGTGTTGATTGTGCCGGTGACGCGGGCTGTGGTGCGTCGGGTGGTGGCGAAGCGGTTGCAGGAGCGGATTTCGGTGGTGGGGGCCCGGAGTTTTGAGCGGGTGTATCAGTCGCGGCCGCGGACGAGTTATGGGAGTTTTGGGGGTCAGTCGGCGCCGATTGTGGTGGATGAGTCGGAGATTGTTGAGTGGTCGAAGTCGGTGAAGCCGGAGGATTTTGCTGGTCCGCGTGGTTCGTCGGATAATGATTCGGGTAAGGATGTGAAAGGATAGTTAGTCTGTGAAGTTTGCGCTGGTGCGGCTGGTGGGGGGGATGGTTGCTGGGGGTTTGGTGTTTTTGTCGTATCAGCCTGTGGGGTGGTGGTGGGCTGCCGTAGTGGGGGTGGCGTTGTTGTTTGTGGTGCTTGCGCCGTGGCCTAGGGGTGGGGGGCCGTCGTTGCGGTTGGGGGCCGGGATTGCGGTGGCGCATAGTTTGGTGTTGTTTTTGTTGTTGTTGCCGTGGATTGGGTCGTTTGTGGGGACGATGCCGTATGTGGCGTTGGCGATCTGGTTGTCGTTGTATAGCGTGTTGTTGGGGGTTTTTGGGGTTGCGGTGGCCAGGTTACGGTTTGGGCCACTGGTGTTTCCGCTGGTGTTTATGGCTGTGGAGTGGTTGCGGTCGACTGTGCCGTTTGGGGGGTTCGCGTGGGTGCGGTTGGGGTGGGGTCAGGTTGGTGGCCCGTTGCAGGATGTGGCGAGTGTGGGGGGTCCGGCGTTGGTGAGTGGGGTTGTTGTTGCGGTGGGGTGTTGTGTGGGGGCTGTTGCTTTGCGACGCCCGGTGCTGCCGGTTGCGGGCTTGTTGGGGGTTGTAGCGTTGTTGGCGGTGGCTGCTTCGGTGTCGTTGGGGTCGGCGGATGTTGGTTCGGTTCGGGTGGCGGCGATTCAGGGGAATGTGCCCAGGTTGGGGTTGGAGTTTAATGCGCAGCGGCGGGCGGTGTTAGCGAATCATGTGGCAGAGACGAAGAAGTTGGCGGGGTCGGAGCCGGTGGATATGGTGGTGTGGCCGGAGAATTCGGCGGATGTGAGCCCGTTTTATGATGAGCAGGCGGCGGATCTGGTGTCGGATGCGGTGGCTGCGGCAGGTGCTCCGGTGTTGGTGGGAACAATTACTCGGGATGAGGTGGGGTTGCGGAATACCATGTCGGTGTTTAATCCGGGGTCGGGGGCCGGGGATTTTCACTATAAGCGGTATTTGCAGCCGTTTGGGGAGTATATGCCGTTGCGGAGTTTTTTTCGGCTGTTTTCCGAGAAGGTGGATTGGGCTGGGGATTTTAAGCCTGGTGTGACGAGTGATCCGGTGCGGATGGGGGATGTGTTGGTGGGGGTGGCGACGTGTTATGAGGTGGCGTTTGATAATGCGGGCCGGGAGGCGGTGCGTCGGGGGGCGCAGATTTTGACGACGCCGACGAATAATGCGACGTTTGGGTTTTCGGATATGACATATCAGCAGTTGGCGATGAGTCGCATGTTGGCGATTCAGACGGATCGGGCGGTGGTGGTTGCCGCGACGTCGGGGGTGTCGGCGATGGTGCACCCGGATGGGAGTGTGAGTCAGGAGACGGGGATTTTCACGGCGGCGACGCTTCGGGAGTCGTTGCCGCTTCGGGAGAGTCAGACTGTTGCGGTGCGGTTTGGGTTTGTGATCGAGTATGTGCTGGTGTTGGCCGGGTGGCTGGTGGGGGCTGGTGCGGTGATTCGGGCCCGGCGAAGTGGTGGCGGGTTTCCCTGATTTGGGGTGGGCTTGGTTATCATGGAAGTAATTATCGAACATGTAGAAGGTTTAGTATGAAGACATTGGTTATTATTCCTACCTATAATGAGCTGCAGAATTTGCCGCTCATTACGTCCCGGGTGCGGGCTGCTGCCCCGGAGGTGGATATTTTGGTGGTTGATGATAATAGCCCGGATGGGACGGGGAAGGCTGCGGATAAGTTAGCGGCCGAGGATTCGAAGATTCATGTGTTGCATCGTGCCGGTAAGGGCGGGTTGTGTGGCGCGTATGTGGCGGGGTTCCGGTGGGGGTTGGAGCAGGATTTTGATGTGTTGTGTGAGATGGATGCGGATGGGTCGCATGCGCCGGAGGAGTTGCATCGGCTGTTGGAGCAGATTGCGTTGGGGGCGGATTTAGTGATTGGGTCCCGGTATGTGCCGGGCGGCAAGGTGGTGAATTGGCCGAAGCAGCGGTGGGTGTTGTCGAAGGGCGGCAATGTGTATATTTCGGTGGCGTTGGGGGCGGGTTTGAAAGATATGACCGCTGGTTATCGGGCGTTTCGCCGTCAGGTGCTGGAGACCGTGGATCTGGATGAGTTGTCGAATGCTGGCTATATTTTCCAGGTGGATATGGCGTGGCGGGTCGTGCAGGAGGGGTTTGATGTGCGTGAGGTGCCGATTACGTTCACGGAGCGGGCGATTGGGGAGTCGAAGTTAGATGGTTCGTTTGTGAAGGATTCCTTGTTGGAGGTCACAAAGTGGGGGATTCGGCACCGGAAGCAGCAGGTGACGGGGTTGGCGCGGGAGATGTGCCGGCTGGGGGTGAAGGGGATTCAGAATTGGCGGAAGAAGCACATGATATAGAAAGAAGGTGCACCACCTGTGGGGTGGTGCACCTGAAATAAGTGAAGGTTTATTGTTCTGCTGCGGCTGCTGCTGCTTCCTCTTGCTGTTGTTGTTTCAGTAGGCGGGCGGCGTTGCGACGCCGTTTGCGTAGTTGTTCGATGCGTTCTTCCAGGAGAATGTCGAGGTCTTCGATGCTGCGGCGTTCCCGGAGCATGTCCCAGTGGGTGCGGGCGGGTTTGGAGGGTTTGGCTTCGATGCCTTCGCCTTCCATGAGGATGCCCACTTGCCCGTTTTTGCATAACCATTCGCCGGGTATTTCGGCGTCGTGAGCGAAGGGCACTTCGAATACTTCGTTGGTTTCGGTTTTGTAGCGCACCATTTGTCGGGGTGCTAAATCGTGGTCCCGGTCAGTTTCGTAGCTGACCGCCCCCATGCGGGAACCACGGAGAACACGATCTGCCATATACATCAACCCTTTCGTATTAGGCTCATAAGGTCATACATTATAACGTAGTTTGGGTGGGGTTTGTTCCCCATGGGGTTAGTTCCGGCCGTGCATCTTTGTGATGACCTGCCAAAGTTGCACTTACAATGGGGGTAGGTTCATGCTTGGAGATGGGATGGATATGACTAAACTAAAGCGAATGGCAGCCAAGAGGCACCCAACCTGTCAGTGGTGTGGTACGGAGCTTCATAGTTCGAGGCGTGGTCGGCCGCGGAAGTATTGCAGCCAAGCATGCCGGCAGCGAGCGTATGAGCAGCGGAACGCTATTGCGGGTACCCAGATTCCGGCGGAGGCGATTATACTCCGGCCGGAGTTGGCGCAACGGTTACAGGATTCGTTGTTTGAATTGCGGTGTGCCGCTGAGGATGTGAAGACAGCAGTGAATGAGGGCGCTACCTCAGCGGAGATTACCCAATTATGCAACGAGTTTGTAGCATTAGCGCATAAAACTGAAAAGTTTCGCATGAAGGAATAACTAATTTCGATGGATACTCGACGTAAACCTATTATCATCGGCGGTGTTGTCATTATTGTGCTGTTGGCGGTGTTCGCCTTGGGCACGGTGGTGATGTCGTTGTTGAATACTCCGGGGGTGCAAACCCCGGAGCTGAATGCGGATAACGCTAAGCCGGCATCAACGGATGTGGGGGGCGAATGGCAGGTGGTCACTGGTGATGCCCCAAATATTTCCTCGGTGGGGTTTACGTTTGATGAGATTTTACCGTCGGATAAGCGCACCACCTCCGGCTCTACCCAGGCGGTGCGGGGAACTGTCACTGTCGACGACGTAACGTTGCAGCCTGGTGGCAGGATTGAGGTGGACATGACATCGATCAACACGGACACGCAGCGTCGTGACGTGAATGTGCGCACCAAGCTGTTTGACACGGATAACTACCCGGATGCGGCCTTTGAGGTGACCGAGCCGGTGGATTTGTCGGCATTGCCGGATGATGGTTCGGTGGGCACGGTCACGGTGCCGGGGAAGCTCACTATCAAGGGGGAAACCCGGGAGGTAAAGCCCGAGTTCCAGGCGGTGCGTGATGGGGACAAGCTCACGGTGAGCACGGTGCTGCGGTTTAACCGGTTGGATTACGGGGTGAAAACCCCCGAGTTCATTGCGGCAAAAGTGTCCGAGGAGGGCGACCTGAACGTGCTCTTGACTTTCAAAAAGTCATGATCCTTCCAATGCTATGGCTGCGGCTCGTCGTGGTCATTGGGTTCACCATTTTCGTGGCCATCCAACAAATGTGGCTCATCACGGCCATAGGGGTGGTGTTGACGCTGCTCACCGGCTACCAAATCTACCACGCCTATTCGTCACGATGACGTTTCCCAGAATTCGGTGAGTTTTTTCCCCAGCGGTTCGGCAACCTGCATGGGGAGCGAATGGGTGGTATCCGGCCACACCTCCACCTGGGCGTGGGGGAGTAGCTCACCTGCGCGGCGCTGAGCTTTTTCGCCGCCGGCGAGCGAATCCGTGCTAGCTATCGCCACATAGCAGGGCATGGTGAGGGCACGCGCATCATCGTCGGACAGCAAACTTGGGGTGGGCAGGTGCGCATCATAGTGGTGGGTGCCGGCGTCAATCATGCGGGCCATGGGTTCGATGGGATCATAGTCGGTACCACCAATGCGGCCCAAGGCGTGGTTCCGCCAACCGGTGGGAAGCCCCGGCAGTGAGGCAACCATGGTCCAGGCCATGAGCCGGGCGGACGGGTAGCTGAACGTGAATACCGGTTCCAACAGCGTGAGTGATTGCACCTCGGTGGGGTAGTGGCGGGCATAGGCCGCGGCGGTAGCACCACCGAAGGAATGCCCAACAATATGCGCGCCGCGGGGCGCCAACCTAGCCAAAACCTGGTGAATCCACGCAGCCTGATCGGCCATATCTGCCAAGGGGGCGGCCTGGACCGATAGGCCAGCGTCCCCCAGCGCGTCGAACGCTATCACCCGGTGGCGGCTACTGAATGCGGCAAGATTATCCGCCCACATTGGGGTTCCAGACGACCTCCCGGGAATGAGCACCACCGGTATGCTGTTTTTCGTCTCTGGGGTGTGCCATTCATACACCCGAACCGCCCCAAAATCCGTGTCAATATCAGCCGTCATATCCGGCGGGGTGGGGAAGCGTCGCATAGCCTCCTGGTAGTGCGTGACATATTCTTTCCGGCCAGCGACAGAACGGAACTGCCCAATAGTGGCTTCGGAATCAGGATGTAGGAACCAGCCGAACGCGATCATGACAACTGACACCACAATGAGGGTGCGCTTCCGGCCCCGGAGGTCAGCAAGCTTCATATTCCCAGTATGACACGCCAACCCCCAGGAAACATGTGTTAAATGTCAGACATATCGAAGTGTTTGGTTTCCTTCATCAACAAGATAGCGATGAGCGAAAGAATGGACACCACAATGAGGTAAATGCCGACGGCACCCACACCATAGGATTTCACCAACGCGGTCGCAACAAACGGAGCAATAGCGGCACCCAGGATGGATGCCACATTATAGCTAATCCCAGAACCGGTATAGCGCACATTGGTGGGGAACAGCTCGGGCAGCACCGCGGACATGGGGCCGAAGATGAGGCCCATGATAAACATGCCAACCGTGAGGAACACCAAAACCGTGCCCTCGGTGGCGGTGTCCGGGCGCAGCAACCAGGAGAAGGTAAGACCAAACGCAATCATGACGGCAGAAACCGCTATAAGGGTGCGCTTCCGGCCCCGGGAATCGGCAAGCCGCCCCGCAACGGGGATGCTCACGATGAACGCGAAAATCGAGATAAGCTGCAGCTTTAAAAAGTCCAGGTAGGGGATACCCAGGCCAACGCCCTTCTTGGCGATACCGTAGGAAAGCACCCAGGTGGTGACCAGGTAAAACAGGGTATAGCAGGACACCATGATGAACGTGCCAAGAATCAACGGCTTCCACGAGGTGCGGAACACCTCGGCCAGGGGAGTCTTCACTTTCTTCCCGGACTCTACTGCCTTCTTAAACACTGGGGTTTCCTCTAGCCGGAACCGCACATACAGCCCAACAATGACCATGACGGCGCTGAGCAGGAAGGGAATCCGCCAACCCCAGGTCATAAAGGCCCCCTCAAAATCACCATCGGTGTGGTTTAAGACGGTGACAAGGATCAGGAAGAAACCATTAGCAACGAGGAAACCGAATGGGGCGCCCAGTTGTGGCCACATGGCAGCCCAGGCGCGTTTCCCCTTGTCGGCGGTTTCCGTCGCCAACAACGCGGCGCCAGACCATTCGCCGCCAAGCCCAAGGCCCTGACAGAACCGCATGAGGGCAAGCAGGGCAGGGGCAATAATACCAACCTGGCCATAGGTGGGGAGCAGACCAATAAGGAACGTGGCGATACCCATGGTGAGTAAGGAACCAACCAGGGTGGCTTTTCGGCCGATACGGTCACCGAAGTGACCGAAGACTATAGAGCCCAGGGGCCGGGCGACGAACGCCAGGCCAAACGTAGCGAACGACGCTAGAAGCCCAATGGTGGGGTCGTCGTTTTTCGGGAAGAACAAGTATGGGAAGACGGCAACGGCGGCAGTGGCGTAGACGTAGAAGTCATAGAATTCAATGGTGGTGCCCACCATGGACGCGATAATGATCCGTCGGCGAGTGGCCGCGTCGACTCGGGGTGCGGCCGTAGGTTTAGTGACTGTTTGTTGCATACGAAAATCCGGGGTAGGAAAATGTGGAACCTTGTGGGTTCATATTTGATTGTGTGGTTATAAACGTAGTTCATCAGTAGCAACATTGCAATCATCTGGTGGTATAATTCTCAAACTTATGATGCGCACTCATCCAATGGTCATAAATATGGGGGAGAAGGGGCCCAGGAACGCGCTGGAGCCAATGAAAAGACCTTGTCCCTTTACACTATTATCAGGTACAGCGCCAGGGTAGGGTACCACATAGCAGCTGTTTTGACATAATGTACATTATCGGCGCATTACCCCCAGGCGCGCC
>CAJZGD010000125.1 GCA_915275065.1 uncultured Corynebacterium sp.
TTGTTATAGAGGATAAGCGTCTTGGGGATACAGAAAATCCGGTGCCATACGCTAGGACGCTTTACAGGAGTAAAGATAAAGGGCATCCATCCTGCTCTTAGAGGTTCGTTTGGCTAGAAGATCACCCAGGTGAATTTATGGGAAGAAGCTATAAGTTAGATGGTAAATTGTGCAATGCATGTTATCTAGCGTGTCCTTATCGGATTTTCTACCTGTTGGTGTGAATAGATTTTCGCAGCGGCTGAATAGACTTCTCTTATTCTTCAAGAGGTGGTTATGTGCTGGTGAGCCGGATTATATTTTCCAAGTGACCGGATAAGTTTCTATCGTTATGGGCATAGTCGCATGAAGAAAAATATCATTATTGTTTTAGTACTGTCTTTATGGTTTATGAGTGCGTATTGGCTTGGTAGTTATTACCGGCGTGCGCAGTTAGCGGGCGTTGCGATACAAAAATATGTAGATGTGCTTGATGCTGAGTCGATGGATCCACAATGCACCCTAGAACACTGCCCCAATTCCAGCAAGTCGCTTCCTGGGATGCCGGCGGATAGAGCACTATTTACTAGCAATGAGCGGTTTAATATGGAAGTAAAAGGTCCTGCGACAACCACCGAATTTGCCATTAAACAAGTAACAAAGAAAAATGATGGAACGGTGGAAGCTATGGCGTACGTGACAACCACTAAATGCTATTTTCCTGAAGATGCTAGACCTTACGGTAGTGCTACGGATCTTCTTCTAATTACTTTAGCTCCCAGCACCATCAAAGGCGAATACGTTGTTATAGAGGACAAGCGCATCGGGGATACAGAAGATCCGCTGCCGCCACACGCCCCGACCCTGTACAGAGGCAATCGCAAAGCTGACCCGCCCTGTTCCGTAGGCTCCCGATAAGATGATTGCGCACAAGAATACTACTGTGGTGAATAAGAAATTTGTCGCTGTTGGTTTTCTCCTGTGGCTGGTCAGTGCCGTGGCCTATGTGCTTTATACGGTGCCGTTCTATTCCGAGGAAGAGCGCCAACGCATCCGTGCGGTAGGGGTTGCCGTCGAAAAGTATGGGGCGATCTTGGACGCCGAATGGATGGATGAAAATTGCAGCCTAGAGCATTGCCTCAACTCCAGCAAGTCGCTGCCCGGCATGCCGCCGGATCGGGCGTTGTTTACCACGCACGAACGCACCAACATGGAGCGGCACGGCCCCTATGCGCATCTCCAGCCGGTGACCACCATGAACATTTTTCGGATAACCGCACGCGACGACGGGACGGTCGAGGCGCTCACTCAAACTACCGTCACCAAATGCTACAGTCCTGCCGACCCCGATCCTTATGGCAGTGCCTTGAACTTCTATGCGATCACCCTCGCCCCCAGCACGATCCGCGGCGAATACGTGGTCGTGGAGGACGTGTATTACGACGTCTTGAAACACCCATTGCCTGTCGACGCCCGCCCGGTGTATGTTGGCGAGCCGAAAAGCCTGCCACCATGCGCTTGATTCTCATGATAAAAGCCTTAAACTGCCCCCATTTGTACTTAGTAAAAATTTAACCTTGATGGTTGTTGTGGGAATCATGTATAAAATTGCCTTAAGCTGCATTATTGGCTAATTAAAGCCATTTATCAAGCATAATGATAGGTTTACTAAAGGTAGAAGTTTACCTAACTGTAACGGTATTTTAATTATTTTTAAGCTTCAGGGGCTTTTCTTCTAGCTAACTCTTATATTATAGTTAATTTATATTTGAGCTTTGACTAATAGGAGACGCATGATGAAAAGGGTGAGGCTGGCGTACCTGACGGGGGCGCTGACTGTGCTCATAAGTATGCTTGGTGCGCCAGCGTTGGCCGTCGCAGACACGATTATTTCCACTATTCCATCCAATACCGCCGAGAATTATTTAGATCCCCACTCTGCTGTCGAACTGAACCGCGATCAACAAGCCGTTATGCCCAATTTCATTAAGGAATTTCTCAATTGTGGTGATGATGTGCTCGTGTTAAATATGGGAGCAATTATCCTAGTAGTTATGGGGATTGTGCTGTTATTCCTGGCTTGTTGGGGCTACAAACGCCCGGTCAAACAGTAGCAACGAAACTACGCAATCTACCAATGAGGTACACTCCAATCGTGCTAACGAACCCCCGTTCGAGCGGGTGGGGTGGTGGTTGGCACGAGATTTTTATCAGCTAGTATTCCTTGACCGATCGTGCCCCTAATGCCGGTGTCCCCAAATACTAGGTGGGAAAACTTGTTCGAATGAACTGAGGGCGGGGTGCAGGCATAAGAAAATCCCGAGGCTAGAGGTAAGCCAGACAGCCTCGGGATATTATCTGCAATCAGTAATTCTGTATTCTACTCACTATTAGCGGCGCTCGTGGTCGTCGTGGTAGTGGTGCTCGTCTCACTTTCATGGTGGGCCTCGGTGCCGGTCTGCCGATTCACCTTGCCCGACTCCAACACCGGTGCGGCCACAGCAGCCCGGGCGGTCACCTGGCCGGAATCGAAATCAAACACCACATCCTTCGTGCCACCCAGCGGGAAACCGGGATTATCCGCGGTCGTGGTCACATGGGTGACGCAGGCACCTTCCGGCTCGGTCAGCTTTGCCATCTCCGAGGGAATGCCACCAACCAGATTGCATCCGGCCTTAAACTCGGTGGTGCCATCAATGGCGACCTCCTGGCCGTCAATCGTGATCTTCTCTAACTTATGGGTGGCGTCCCGCTTCTTGTCCTGGTTGATGGCGGTGAACTTCACACCAGTCTCACCATCTTCGGTCACATGAATGGTGACATCCCGGACGGCGATAGTATTATCGCTAGAGTTCACTGAAGCACCATCGACGGCGGCAACCTGATCCGATGTTTGGGTGATTTGGCCAGCAGAGCAAGAAGCCAGCAATAGCGCAGAAGTGGCCGCAATAAAAATCTTCAGGGGCTTCACGTGTTCATCCTCCATCGGGGGTAGGGATCGTTAATCTTTTTACACTTTAGTCTGTTTTCCGTGGTAGCACACAGTCAAAACCCAACAGATAAAACCAAACGGGGTGAACCAAAAGGGGGAGATTTGGGTTTTGAATCTCACATTTGAGCCGTCGAAAAGCAAAGAAAACCACCGTGGCATGCTAAAATCGGCCGGTAACTGTCTTTGGGAGGAACATTTTATGGAATTCAAGGTGGGCGACACTGTTGTTTATCCCCATCATGGTGCGGCCGTAATCGAAGCGATCGAACAGCGGGAAATGGGTGGTGAAACCCTGGAATACCTCGTGTTGCAAATCCACCAATCCGATCTTGTAGTCCGGGTACCCTCGAAGAACGCCGAGACAGTCGGCGTGCGCGACGTCGTGGGCGAGGCCGGGCTGCGGAAAGTCTTCGGCTTCCTGCGCGAAACCGATGTGGAAGAAGCCGGCAACTGGTCCCGCCGATTCAAGGCAAACCAGGAACGCCTCGCATCCGGCGACGTCAATAAAGTGGCCGAAGTGGTGCGGGACCTGTGGCGCCGTGACCAGGGCAAAGGTCTATCCGCCGGAGAGAAACGCATGCTCGCCAAGGCCCGGCAGGTGCTGGTTGGCGAACTCGCCCTCGCCGAAATCAAAGACGAAGCCAAAGCCAACGAACTGCTTGCCGAAGTCGATGCCACCATCGTGCGCCACCGGCTTCAGGGCGGCGACGACACCCCCGAACCCAAGCAGCCACAGCCAATCATCGACGAAGACGACACCGATCTCGACGACCTCAACTTCGACGACTAACCCATGCCCACAAACCCCATGGTCATCGCCATCATCGCCGCAGCCGGCCAGGGCGCCAGGCTGGGGGCCGACCTGCCCAAAGCCTACGTGGAATTAGCCGGCCGGACCCTCATGGAACACAGCGTGCGCGCCATGATCGACGCCGGAGTCGACCGCATCATCGTGCTCGTCAACCCCGCCATGGAAGAAACCGCCCGCCGCATCCTTGCCGACTACCCCAATGTGCAACTAGTGCACGGCGCCGGTGAACGCGTCGACTCCGTGTGGCGGGGCATCCAAGCCATCCCCACCACCGACGACGATGCCGTTGTGCTCATTCACGACAGCGCCCGCGCACTCACCCCACCCGACATGATCCGCCGAGTTGCCCAGGCCGTCACCGGCGACGTTCGGGCGGCCATCCCCGTGTTGCCGGTCACTGACACCATCAAACGGGTCGCCGACACGGTGGTCGTCGACACCCCGGCGCGCGCCGACCTACGGATCGTGCAAACCCCCCAGGCCTTCCGGCTCGGGACCCTCCGTGAGGCCAATCAAACATATTTTCGGGACCCGAGTTTTGTCGTCACCGACGACGCCAGCCTCGTCGAACACCTCAATATCCCGGTGCATTGCGTGCCCGGGGACCCGCTCGCCCTGAAGATCACCACACCCATCGACCTTACGTTAGCTGCCGCATTATTATGATCATTCCCCGTGTAGGTATTGCCGCCGACGCCCACCAGATTGAAGCAGGAAAACCCTGCTACATCGCGTGTCTTCACTTCCCGGACGTTGCCGGGTGCGAGGGCCATAGCGACGGCGATGTGGTGGCCCACGCCATGGTTGACGCCCTGCTGTCCGCCGCGAACCTGGGCGATCTGGGTAGCTTCGTCGGCGTGGGTCGTAAAGAATACGACAACGTGTCCGGGGAGCGACTCTTGCGGGAATGCCGCGAGCTCCTGGAGTCGAACGGGTTTTCAATCGGGAATGTGGCTGCCCAACTGATTGGGCAAACCCCGAAGCTGGGGCCGCGCCGGGAGGAGGCGGAAAAAAAGATCAGCGACATTGTGGGGGCGCCCGTGTCGGTTTCCGCAACCACCACGGATCACATGGGGTTTACCGGTAGCGGTGAGGGTCGGGCCGCCATTGCCACCGCCGTCGTGTGGGTGGCCGACAATTCCTGACCAAGACTTGGCTGGGCTCCGACCCGGCGTCGATAGGCGCGTCGAAAAGCGAGCATCTACTACACTGGGGCGTGTGACTTTACGCATATTCGACACCCGAACCCGCAGTCTTCGTGATTTCGTCCCGCTAACCCCAGGGCGCGCCACCATGTATTTGTGTGGCGCCACCCCGCAAACGAACCCGCATATTGGGCATGTGCGCAGCGGGGTTGCCTTCGACATTGTGCGCAGGTGGCTCATGGCGTCGGGCTATGATGTTGCGTTTGTCCGTAACGTGACCGACATCGACGATAAGATTCTCACCAAGGCTGCTGAGGCGAATCGCCCCTGGTGGGAATGGGTGTCTACTTACGAACGAGCCTTTAGCCACGCCTACGACATGTTGGGCGTGTTGCCGCCGTCCGTGGAGCCTCGCGCTACCGGACACATGACCCAAATGATTACCTACATGCAGCGGCTTATCGACGCCGGTTTCGCCTACCCCGCCCAGGGCTCCGTCTACTTCGATGTGACCGCCTGGTCCGCTGCGGACGGCTCCGACTATGGGTCGCTGTCCGGCAATAACCTTATCGACATGGAGCAGGGCGAAACCGACAATGTGGGCAAGCGTAGCCCGCAGGATTTCGCCCTGTGGAAAGCTGCCAAACCTGGGGAGCCCTCATGGCCCACACCGTGGGGTGATGGTAGGCCGGGCTGGCACCTCGAATGCTCCGCCATGTCCACCTGGTATCTGGGCCCCGAGTTCGACATTCACGGTGGTGGCCTCGACCTGCAATTCCCCCACCACGAGAACGAGATCGCCCAGGCGCATGCCGCCGGCGACGGGTTCGCCCGTTATTGGATGCACAACCACTGGGTGACCATTGCCGGGGAAAAGATGAGTAAGTCGTTGGGTAACGTGCTGTCGGTGCCGGAGATCGTGAAGCTGGTGCGGCCGGTGGAGTTGCGTTATTACCTGGGGTCGGCCCATTATCGTTCCGTGTTGGAGTATTCCCCAGATGCGTTGCAGGAGGCGGCCCAGGGATACCGGCGTATCGAAAGTTTTGTCGAGAAGGTCGATGATCTGCCCGGCCAGCCGCCGGTGCCGGTGGGGGAGTGGACCGACGCGTTTGCCGAGGCCATGAACGATGACATTGGGGTGCCGCGGGCGCTTGCCGAGATTCACAACACGGTGCGGGCCGGCAATAGTGCCCTGGCCATGAAGGATTATGGTGAGGCCCGCAGGATGGCCGCCCGGGTGCGAGCCATGACTGAGGTGTTGGGCTTCGATCCGCTTTCCGACCAGTGGCAGGATGGCGAATCCGTGCGGTCCGACGCCCCCATGATGGCGTTGGATGCGCTGGTCCGGGAGGAGCTGAACCGGCGCGAGGTTGCCCGGTCCGTCAAGGACTGGGAGACCGCCGACGCGGTGCGTGACCGCCTGCTGGAGGTGGGGATTTTGGTCACCGACACCCCAGAAGGCCCTACCTGGTCGTGGGCGCCCTAAGCCACCCAGCCACCCTCGGCGCCTTTTGGGCGTGCGGCCTGGGCCCGGCCGAACTAGTCGAATTGTTGAATCAAGGAATAATCACATATGTCTGGAAACTCTAAAAATCGTCCCGGTATCCGTAAAACCAATAAAAAGGGTGCCGTGAAGGGATCTGGTGGGGCGCGTCGCCGTGGCCTTCGGGGCAAGGGGCCCACGCCGAAGGCCGAGGATCGGGTGTACCACGCCGCCCATAAACGCAAGCTGGAGCGTCAGCGGCGTGACCAGGGGCGGCACGACCGCAGCGCCAGCACTGAGCTGGTGGTGGGCCGCAACCCGGTGATCGAATGTTTGCACGCCCGGGTGCCGGCCACCGCCCTGTATATCGCGCAGGGCACCCGCAATGACGATCGGCTTACCGAGGCGGTGCAGTTGGCCCACAGCCGGTCGATTCCGCTCATTGAGGTGCCCCGCCTAGAGCTCGACAGCATGACCGGCAATGGGCTGCACCAGGGGGTGGGGTTGCAGATTCCGCCGTTCGAGTACGCCGATGTGTTCGACCTCATTAGTACGGTTGCCGACAGCAAGGAGCAGGGGATGATCGTGGTGCTCGACAACATCACTGACCCTCGGAACCTGGGGGCGGTGATCCGTTCTACCGCGGCTTTTGGCGGCCAGGGCGTGGTCATTCCCGAGCGGCGGTCCGCGTCGGTGACGGCTGTTGCGTGGCGCACGTCGGCCGGTACCGCGGCCCGGCT
>CAJZGD010000126.1 GCA_915275065.1 uncultured Corynebacterium sp.
CCCGCCGATGCCCCACCCCGAATCGTTCGGCGACGGCTTGTAGCATGGTGATTTGGTAGGGCCTACCAGCTATTTGCGTATCGACGCTCACAGTGTTGAGGTCCTGCCGCCGAGTCCGCCGGCGAATCATCGCATACAATTCATCCTTCGTGGCATACTCTTCGACTGCGCGCGATGAATACCCAGCACCGGCACCAATCCCGGGGAGGTTTGCGGCATCATCCAACAACCGGATTTCGTGCCCATTGGTGTAATAAATAATTGGCCGCAATCCAAATTGCTTCTCTAATTCGTCTGCATAATATTCCGCCTGTTGCCGGCCTGCGTCGATGGCTTTACCTGCACGTTTGGCCTCCACAATGGCGTAGGGCCGACCGTCATCACCGAAGAGCACATAGTCGACAAAACCCTTGCCATCGGCCAAACAGAATTCCGTTTTGAGATTACCGCGCGCCACGCTGAAACCAGCTTCGGCCAAGGCGGGGTCGATGAGATCCCGACGCGTCTCGGCCTCGCTAATGGCAAAATTGCTGCTGGTGTCTATGCTGCCGGTGTTGGCAGCAATGTCGGCCCGAAGCTGCGCGAGCTCGGCTTCCAGCTGGTCGCGGGCCCGGGCGAGTTCTTCGGTTTGCCCCTTGAAGGCGGCGATTTGGTCAAGGTGCGCCTTGCGTTCCTGCCGCCAGGTTTCTTCCCGCTCGGTGAGTAGGAGTTTTGTGGTTTCGATTTCTTTGGCAGCCTTCTGGAGTTGCTGGTTGAGCTTAGCGATTTCCTGTTGGCTTCGTTGTCGCTGCTTGGGGGCGTTGTAGACGATGCTGCGGTCGAAGGTGGGCAGCTTGGTGCGTTCCAGCGGCGGTCGGGCAACGTTGACTGCTGCCCACACGAGAATATCGAACAGTTGTCCGACTGCCCGCACGGCCCGCTCCGGGTCGATGTGATCCGGGTTGTGGGCGGCATCGTTACCGAAACGCCGCAGCACATTCATTTTGTCGTGAATCCGCTGGTTGACACGATCCTTGAAGGATCGGTGGTTGAGTTTGTCATTGAGGTTCCAATCACTGACGCTACGCAGCCCATACGCTTCGACAATGTGATCGACCAGGCGTTCGAGCGTGAAGCGCGCTTCGATACCTGCCACCCGCGGGTTACTGACCGCCGACTGTTCCGCATTGCGGCAATGAATGAGCAGCTCCGGCCACACCCGACCAATGAATGCGAAGTTGGATGGCTGCGGCGTAATCATCGTATTCCTTTCACGCTAGTTGTACCCAAGCTTTTCGACGCCTAAAGTGGCCTAAAGCAGACCCGCAAATGCCCGGTTAGCCAACGATTTTTGCAACTCTTGGAGGAGGGAAAGCTTGCGGTGGTAGAGATTCAATAAAGCTTCCACTAGCTCTAATGATTGATCAATCTGCTCCAGGTCAACGCTCTTAAGCACTGGAACTTTCAATGACGCAATATAAGAAGCTGGGATACGCTTTTGACCTGCACTTCCACGCATAAAGTTTTCAGCAGGTTTCAGGAAAGACGGCTGCTTCAAAATCGCAGCAACCAGCAAAGGTGATAGACATACATCTTGATGCATGTGATTCTTATGGCGCAAAACATGAAATTCCGTTGAGCCATGCCCGATTTGGGTTGAGAGTTTTGCTATTGCCGATTTTCCATTCTCGAAGCAAGGAGTAATTTTAGCTAATAAAATATCTCCGTTCTCAAAATATGTGTACCCTTTTTTATGCTTAGAGAATTGACTAGCAATTGGAGAAATGCCAAAAGTTTCGTCCAAATTTGCCATGGGCACAAAAGAAGTGGGGGCATTATCTGGAATATTCCGAGGTTGCCGAGGATTAATGTCGAAATATTCAGAAAGAGCTCGTAGCTCTACTGCTATCTTACTAGCCGTACTAACTATTGAACTACGTAATTTCTTCACCTGTTCAATTTGATTTTGAACAGAAGAAATAGCCTTGGTTGTTTGACCAAGAATCTCTGCAATACGTTTCTGCTCCCCGAGAGGAGGGAGGGGAAACTCTATTTCCTGAAAAACCTTTGTTGGTAATGACCTTCTACGTGCAGTGGTACCACGTAATCGAGATTTATAAATTGAAATAGCACGTGGACTCTTCAAGAATAATCCCAAAAATTCTGGCGTAACCTCATCACTCACAAGATCCCAAACCCCATAGGCAGGACTTACTAAAGCTTGGCTATATTTATCTTGAAAATCAAGCACCCCCTCATCAATTGGGAAACCAACAACTAGTTGCCCCTTAAAAACGATTCTGTAGATTGAGGTATCAAGGCTTGCAATTCGCTTTTTAAAACGGGTACCTTGTTCAACAAGTCCATCATGCATAGTAATTGACAAAATAGGGGCATCTAATTCACCCGCAGTCTTTTTAGGAGATGGTTTGAGCAATTCCCCCAGTTTCACCATTGGCCATTCACTCATTAGAATGCACCCCCTAACAATCCGCTAACAGTGGATAATGCTTCGGTGATTTCTCCGTCTAGTTGGGTGATCTCGTTGAGAATTTCCCTGGGGTCTCGGGTGTCTTCGTCCTCGAATACGATTTCTTTGTACCGGTTCATCGATAGCTCGTAGTCGGTGGCGCGGATATCATCTATGCCCACGGTGAAGCTTTGCTCCGTGCGGGCCCGGCCAGGTTCCGTGGTAGTTCGATTACGGAACCTAGCCAGCAGGTCGGGGAGATTATTCTTCGCCAATTGTTCATCAGTCAATTGGATAGGGGCAGGATCTTCAAACTGGTTTTCAGCAGTAATAGGCTCGTGGGGTGTCGGGCCCAATAGGTTCTCGGGAAGCAGCGGGGTGCGTTTGTCGTCGAGGCTTCGGCCGTCGGCAAGCATGTCATAAAACCACACCTCATCGGTACCACCGGAATCGGTCTTCGTAAAACACAGAACCGCAGTTGACACACCAGAGTAGGGTTTGAATACGCCTGAGGGGAGTTTGATGACGGCGTCGAGTTTCTGGTTTTCCACCAACTCTTTCCGCAAGACTTTATGGGCTTTGGTGGAACCAAACAACACGCCTTCAGGAACGATTACCGCGGCACGCCCGCCAACTTTCAGCAAGGTAAGGAACCTGGCGAGGAATAACAGTTCGGTTTTCTTCGTGTTCGCCAGCTTACGGATGACAAGATCAACCCGCTCAGCATCCAGGCTGCCTGAGAAAGGCGGGTTAGCCAGGATCACATCATATAAGTCGCCCCCCCCCCGCTCATTTCGGGAAATTCACCCAGGGAGTCCCGGTAGGAAATATTGGGCTTTTCAAACCCATGCATGTAGCTGTTCATGGCGGCAATGCGCACCATGGACCGGTCGAAATCATAGCCAGTGAACGTGTCACGGTAGAACCGTTCCCGCTCATTAGTGTTGTAAAGGTCTTCCCGGTAGGTGCGTTTCATCCACTCGGAAGCGTTAATAAGAAACCCCGCGGTGCCGCAGGCCGGGTCGATGATCCGCTCGCCTAGCTTTGGTGCCATGAGCTCGACCAGCAGGTCGATGATGTGCTGGGGTGTGCGGAACTGGCCGTTCGTACCAGAGGTTGCCAGCTTGGACAGCATGTATTCGTACAGGTCACCGGTAATGTCCCGGTTTTTGATGTCTAGGTCGTTAATCAGCTCCATGGTTTTCCGCAGGGTTGATGGGCTGCTGATCCCGAACGAAGCATCCTGGAACAAGGCTGCTAGGGTGCCGGTGCCCATGGTTTTTAGGAATGGGAACACGCGGGTTGCCATGGTGTTGTGCAGTTCGGTGGGATCGCCGATCTGCATGAGGTTCTTCCAGCGCAGGTCTTCTTGCTCTGTGGTGAAGATGATTTCCTCGTCATGGATGGGCACGCCGAGGAGTTTCTTCTGATCCAACTCGTTTTGGCGCTCGTCTAGTTGGCGGATGAATAGGAGGTAAGTGAATTGCTCGATCACATCCATCGGATTAGAAATCCCACCCGACCAGAATGTGTCCCATACTCTGTCTACCTGGTTTTTCAACGAACCGGTAATCACATCCGCACCATCCTCATAACAGTATTTACAGCGATAAACACTAATTCTCCCACATTTTGGCGAGACTGGTATACGTTAGGCTTCAATAGTCATCAGGCATGGTGAAGATATCATCGTTTAACTGTGGCAGTACGGCCATCGGTGCGTAATGCGACCTCATGAGCTGCAGCGTCGGCATTGCGTGTTCTCACAATGCTGACCACATCATGGACTTCATGGATTGGTGAAGTGACTGATGTTCATGTGCTGAGTGCTGCGATCGTGGTGTAAAGAACATCAAGAGCATTCAGAGCAGAATCGGCAGGACCAATGGGGGCCTAGGAATCCTTATGTTGGGAAACATGGATCCGTTCTTGCTCCTCCTTCGGTTTTCGGGAGGGTTAGACGGGGTAAGCGAGCGCCAGTGGTTGGTGTTTGGTTGGTTTGGGTTGGCCTAGTTTAGCGATTCGCTCCCGGATCTCTGGTGGCGGTGGCCGATGCTGCGGTTTCTCTTGCACTGGGAGTATTGGTGGCGGGCCGTCATGACTACAGCGGATAAGTAGGCATTTGCCGGACTCGTCCCGGGTTTCTGCAAGACCCCTCTCATCACAGTATGTACATGCAGTAATCTTGTTTCGCTGTTCTTGTTTTACTACTAAGGCTTGTTGGGTAAACCATAACCTTACCTGACCACACGCCCAACAAGGCGGCACCTTCCCTCTAGGCAAGCCCGCATGTTTACGACACCTTGGGTCATCCATAGTCGACCAATCCGCCGGAGACTGGCCACAAACAGCAGGTAGGGGGCCAGGCTTCGGCGGGTTCGTGGTTACTGGAGGCTTCAGTTTTAGTTGGGCTGTAGGTGCGGTTGCTGGAGTAGGCGCAGCTGCTGAGTCAGGTGCAGGAGACGTGAAGGTTGACACAGGTTCCGCTGCCAATACGGGTAACGTGTCGACCTCTGGGGCATGGGTTGCTGAATTGCAGTGTGCTGGCGTGTTATCAGAAACATCCGGTGTGTCAGGTCCACCTGGGTTCTGCGACTTATCGGGTGGTAGTTCTGTCCAGCCTGTGGTTTTCTCTCGGTGTTTGATGACTCGATCATGGCCGCGTTTCCGCCGTTTTTCTACTTCTTCCCGGGTGGCGGCGTTATTCCAATCGGTGAAATCATGAAACCAATACCCTAATTGGCCATCACACTCGCCTCTTTCCCACAAACCAGCTGCCACCAGCCTATCGGCATCACGTTTCCTGCCCCGCAGTAACCGAAGGCATTGGTGGGGTACAAAACCATCCGTTAACTGGAACCCCACCCACGATAAGGCTCTCACCCATAAAGCAAGAGCGCCATCACTACAGTTCAAGACTTTCGGGTGAGCCCAAAAATGATCATCAAGACGAGTAAACACACAAACTCCAAAAGATCGAGGGTTGTTAATTACCATTTGTACCAGCATCACGCAGCTTGTCAACCATATACCCCTAAAAGTTGTTTTTAATGCGTTGATATCCAACATTATCGCAATTTCAAAATGATAATCTTTCATTGCTAGCCCAGTTAGCTACTGACTACCTCTTCCCCTCCTATAGGTTCTAGGTATTGGTTCTAGGTTCTAGGACCAATCATGTAACACCGTTACATTCCAAGATTCACCTGCTTTGAAATGCACTTTTATGTTATTTTCAGGTCTGCCGGTTACACAATGGATTAGACAAGAGAACGCTTAGTGGAACAATGAGCGACCAGAAAAAGGCATAATGAATCCATGGATATGAAGGAGTGGATTGCAAGTCTTCCTGGTTCGCCACGCCCTACTCCCGCTGCGAAAGCCGCTGGAATCGACCCCAGCACTATCAGCCGTCAACTCAAACGCGGCAGGCTCTCAGCAGAAAACGTGATTATCCTCTGCCGGTGTTTCGGAAAATCCCCCCTTGATGGTTTAGCCGAAACTGGATACATCCTTCACACCGATATCGAGGGTGTGAGCGTTGATGAAGCTCTAGAAATAGCGACCAATAAACAAATCAGGGATGAGGTTATTCGGCGCATCAAAGTCGACTAGAGCATAATTTTCTTCATGGATGCGCGAAAATGGTTCACACAACTTCCTGGTTCTCCATCAATTACGTGGGCTTCAGATGCTTCTGGGATTTCCCAGACAACGATTAGCCTGCAGCTGAAGCATAACCAGCTCTCAGCAGGGAATGTCATAAAATTGTGCCAGGCTTTCGGTAAATCTCCGATCGATGGCCTCGTCGAAACCGGATATATAGTTCCCTCGGACTTCGATGGAGCTGGAGTAATCGCAGCGCTGCAACAGGCTACTAATCAGCAAATCATTACTGAAGCAGGACGTCGTATGGAGCCTGACTAAAACTATCTAAGTCAAAAATTTCAGCGTTGTCTATTTTTCGCAGAGTTCTTGACTAACTACGTCCATCGACTTCCTTATCTCGTCGCCTACCATTGTCCATGAATCATAAATAATCTCTCCCGGATCGTGGATCTTTGTCGACCAGATCTTGGTTCCCCGATTTGATATTGCAAGTACCCTCCGCGGTTTAACCTGCCTCATGGTTATCATCTCGTTTATGCCCCTGGTCATCATTCATCACTCTCTCCCTGAAGAACATTCAATGATCAACAATCACTCATAATACTCAGGCATCTATGTATGCTGTCGCATATGGACCCCTACATTGGCATCGTAGTCTTTGAGCTGGAAGCAAGCCCAATGGCAGCACAGCCAAGTTTTTTCCGCGAAGATTTTTATATCGTCTATGCAGATACCCAGGAAGAAGCATATGCGCGCGTAGAGCGCATAGCGAAAGACCAGGAGATTCCTAAAGATCCTGATTCAGATGAATCACAAGCAGTGACTGTGCGGTACATTGTCGACGTAACGCGAACTTTATACGACAACATTCACGAAGACTGTGACCTATATTACCGACATTTTGCGTCGCTTTCCGACTACAAGCGGTTTGAAATGAAACTCGGTGGTCTCGATCCGCTAACCGGAACTAGGCATCCCGAACCATAAGGCTTATTCAGCTGCTAACATACATATTGTTACGCTTCCCCACAACAAGCATAACAATAAGAGTCCCATCAAGACCTAGTCTTGATGG
>CAJZGD010000127.1 GCA_915275065.1 uncultured Corynebacterium sp.
GGGACGCCGGTGGCGGCCTTCGACTCCCGGGCCAGCACATCTTTGGCAAGGCCTTCGGCGTCTGTGGCACGACCGGCATCCGCAACAACCTTGGCGAGATTTGTAATCACCTCAGTTGTGTCAGAGCCGAAATCAACATCAAGTTCGACAAGATCTGTCGAAATAATTGACGAATCAGACATAGGGATTAATTCCTTACGGTCAAGCCCCAATCACAAATCAGACCGGGACTTGATGAATTGGATAAATGGACTAGAAGGATAGGGATTCAGTGACTTTAGGACAATGCCCGGATGGTGATCCGGTCGGCATCAACCTGGTTCGGGGTGGGAATAGTGGTGCCAGGCAGGGTCACTGCGGTGGAACCATAAGCAACACCCAACGCCAAGGCTCGTTCGGGGCTCAACCCATCGGAAATGCCCATGACGAACCCGGCCAAGGTGCAGTCACCAGCGCCAACGGTCGACAGTGGGGTCACCGGTGGCGAGGTAGCTAGCCACACCCCGTTGTCGGTCACCAGCACGGCGCCGGCGGCGCCCAAGGTGATGAGTGCCATGGGGAGGCCACGTTTGACCAGCTTGGTGGCGGCAACGATGACCGGCTCATAGTTACCGGCCAGGGCTTCTGCCTCTAGTGAGGTGCCCGAAACCCCCACGATCTGCCCCAGCTCTAGGCTGTTGGGCGTCATGATGTCGGCATGATGCTTCTCCAGGTCATGGGCAACTGCCAGCAGGGGCGCGTCTGAAGTGTCGATGGCGATCTTGACGTTGGGGGCTTGAGCCCGCAAGAGGTCCACCAAGTGGGAATACCAATTTTCGGGAACCCCAGGTGGGAGAGAGCCAGCCATGACCACCCAATCAGTCTGTTGGGCATGCTCCACCAGGGTCTTTTCCATGGCGACAATGTCGGATTCGGTAAGCACCGCACCCACACCATTGACCTTGGTGGTTTCCCCAGCTGGATCGGCAAGCGTGGTGTTGACCCGTACCGGATCGCTCACTGGGGTGCACTGGTAGGGGACCTTGGTGGTATCCAATAGGTTCAAGAACGGGTCCCCAGCCGCAGCCGGGAACACAGCAAGAGTGCTATGTTGTGCCTTGTGGATGGCGTGGGAAACATTGATGCCTTTACCACCGGCAACAGAGGTAGCCGATGACAGTCGGTTGACTCCGCCGGGGATGAGAGTGCTAGTCAATTGGAAGGTGGCATCAATGCTGGGATTGGGGGTTAGTGTGAGTATCACGGAATCACCATACTTGTGTCGTAGGAGTGGAGTTTGGACGTAAAATCAGGCGGCACATTGCGGTCAGAAACCACGACGTCAATGTCGGAAAGCTTGGCGAATTGAACATTTGATTCCCGACCCAACTTGGTGGAGTCACAGAGCACTACCACGTGATTCGATTGGGAAATCATGGTTTCTTTTACAGCCGCCTCCCGCGGGTCGGAGGTAGTGAGCCCGTGGGTAAGGCTGAGGGCGGTGGTCCCCATGAAAGCGATATCGGCCCGGAGACTGCGTAGGGTTTCCACAGCGTCTGGCCCGACGACTGCTTGGGTTCGGGCCTTTATGGTGCCGCCCAGGATGGTGACCTGGGGAACACCTGCAGCAGCGACGGTGTGGGCAACATTGGGGGAGTTGGTAACAATGCTCCAGTTTTGGCCTCGATAATTATGCGCCAGGGTGCTGGCGAAGGCCTCAGTGGTGGAGCCGGCATCAATGAAAATGGCCGCGGTGGGGCTGGGAATGAGCTCGATCGCTTTTTGGGCGATGAGGTTTTTCCGCCGCTGGGATTGTTGAATGGGCAGCTCATCGTCGTCATCGGTGGCGACAAGGTCTGATTGCGTGGTGAGAGTGCCGGCGACAGCGCCACCATGTACTCGACGGAGCAGGCCCTTGGCCTCTAAAGACTTGAGGTCACGTCGAATGGTTTCGGCGGTGACACAGAAGCGCTCGGCAAGATCAGCGACGGAGCAGCGGCCAGTGTCATTGGTGATTGCGACGATCGTCGATTGGCGCCCGTTGATCTGCGCGACTGTTGCCACGTGCTGGCCACCTCCTGACGTTGTAGCGATATTGATATGCCGCTGGAGTGCGGAATGTGGAAACTCACATTGAAGTGGGTTTATGGGGTTAGTAGTAGGGGTGAAAATTTTAGTAAAAACCTAGGAACTGCTCTGCAAATCATAGTTATCTATACGAAGATCGAAATGATCTTGACAAGCACTCCTATTATTAATGTAGAGCGTGCAACCTATGGTGTGGGTTTAAATGTGGGAAACAACATACTAAAAATTTTTGCGGGGACGATTTTCCCGATTTTCCGGTTATAGTTCAGCTACTCACCGATAATCACCCGAAAATGTGGGAAACTATACTTAGTTTATGCCCGGTTATTTTTGATTGTCAATCATATTTAGAAAAACTCCCGAAAAACTAGCGGGAAATGCAGTAAATCACGACAAAATTTGTGACTTTGATTTTGTTTCTATTGCGGAAGTGTGGATTTTATGGTGTCCTAGTTCTAACAGGAACTCCAATGTGAAGATAGGTGGCATACGTTGAAGAACGTGAGCGTTGACACTGTGTTAAAAGGTACTGCTGTGGTCCCCGGGGTGCGTTATGCGCCGGCAGTATGGATCAGCCCTCGCCCGAAACTACCCAAGGCTGGTCAAGTTGTGGCGGAAAACCAGCGGGAAGCTGAGCTCGGCAGGTTTAATGATGCGGCAGATGTCGTGGCTGAGCGGCTTCTTCAGCGTTCGGCACACGCCAAGGGCGCAGCAGCCGAGGTGCTGAAGGCAACCGCTGGCATGGTCAATGACCGTGGCTGGCGTAAGGCAGTGCGGAAAGGTATCACCGGTGGTCACCCGGCAGAATATGCTGTTGTCGCAGCCACCACCAAATTCGTAACAATGTTTGAAGCCGCCGGCGGTGTGATGGCAGAACGCACCACTGACCTTCGGGATATCCGCGATCGGGTCATTGCACAGCTGCGTGGCGAGCCGGAGCCAGGTTTGCCGGACGTGACCGAGCGCGTGGTGCTCTTCGCCGACGACCTGTCCCCGGCCGATACCGCTGCTCTCAACGTGGATTTGTTTGTGGGTTTGGTCACTGAACTAGGTGGTCCGACGTCGCACACCGCCATTATTGCCCGTCAATTGAACGTTCCCTGTATTGTGGCAGCCGGTTCCCAGATTCATAGCGTCGTCGCCGGCACCCCGGTGCTTGTCGACGGCTCCCTGGGGACGATCTCTCTTGGCGCGGATCCAGAAACCGCACTTCAGGCCGAGCAAGAGTCCAAGATGCAGGCCGAGCGGGTCGCCCAGTGGCGTGGTCCGGCCAAGACCAAGGACGGCCATCATGTGCAGCTGCTGGCCAACGTGCAAGATGGCAAGGCCGCTCGCATTGCCGCCACGGAATCTCAGGCAGAAGGCATTGGGTTGTTCCGCACCGAGCTGTGCTTCTTGAGCGCTACCACCGAGCCGTCAATTAAGGAGCAGGCCGAGGTCTATAAGAAGGTGCTGGAGCAGTTCCCGAACTCCAAGGTTGTGGTTCGCTCCCTGGATGCCGGTTCGGATAAGCCGGTGGCCTTTGCCTCCATGGCCGACGAAATGAACCCGGCTTTGGGCGTGCGTGGTCTGCGTGTGGCCCGTGCCAATGAGGCACTTCTGACCCGCCAGCTCGACGCCATTGCGAAGGCCGCTTCCGAGCTGGGCCGTACCGAAGAGACCGCCCCAACCTGGGTTATGGCCCCCATGGTGGCTACTGCCCGGGAAGCCCAGTGGTTTGCTGGCTTGTGCGGGGAGCGGGGCTTGACCGCTGGCGCCATGATTGAGGTGCCGGCCGCATCCCTCATGGCCGATAAGATTATGCCGCACCTGCGGTTTGTGTCGATCGGTACCAATGACCTGACCCAGTACACCATGGCTGCAGACCGCATGTCCCCGCAGTTGGCCTACCTGACCGACCCGTGGCAGCCGGCAGTGCTGCGACTGATCGACCACACCTGTAAGGAAGGCAAGAAGTTCAATACCGCCGTGGGCGTGTGCGGTGAGGCTGCCGCCGATCCGCTACTGGCCTGCGTCTTGACCGGTTTGGGCGTGAACTCCCTGTCTGCCGCATCCACCGCCATTGCCGGTGTTGGCGCCCAGCTTGCAGCTGTCGACCTGGAGACCTGCCAAAAGGCCGCCGCAGTAGCCCTGAACGCTGAAGGGGCAACGAATGCTCGTGCCTTGGTTCGGGAAATGCTGTTGGGCGATAAAGCCTAAAGAATGACGGAAAGCCACCCTCGTTGCGATGCAGCAGGGTGGTTTTGCGCTGGTTACTGGCAGCGCAGCTTGCTGGTGCTAGCTGGCGATGATGACTTCTACATTGCGGTCGCGCAGCGCCTTGACGAACGACTCTGGTGCATTGGCGTCCGTGATAATAACATCAATATCGTCGACGGAGCCGAAGCTCACCAGGTAGTCGGTGCCCATTTTGGTGGAGTCGCATAAAACCACGACTTTGCGGGCATTGGTGATCATTGCGGATTTAATGGCGGCTTCCTGCGAGTCGGCCGTCGACAAGCCATGGTCAACCGTGAGTGCATTGGTGCCGATGAATGCCACCTCAGCGCGCATGAGTGCCAGGGTGCGGAGCGCCGCATTTCCCACAACGGCTTGGGTGATGCCGCGCACGGACCCGCCAAGCAGCTGTATTTCATCCAACCCCGAATTAGCCAAAGTAAGGGCAATGGAGAGGCTATTGGTCACGATCGACCACTGTTTTGCGGCGGGCTGCATCGTGATGAGCTCAGCAAAAGCAGCGGTGGTGGTGCCGGCATCAAGAAAAATACCGCCACCTGGGGCTTCGGGGAGGAATTGCAGGGCGGCATGCGCGATAGAGTTTTTTGCCCCCGATGCGGAGCGAAGTCGCGCATCCACACTGTATTCCGTGGTTTGGAATGTTTGATTCGCCACCGCACCACCATGTACCCGGTGTACCACGCCTTCACGGTCGAGGACCGCTAAGTCACGCCGGATGGTTTCTGCGGTGACATCGAATCGCGCAGCTAATTCTGTGACATTAACCCGTCCCTCCACGGCTGTGAGGGAAGCGATTTGACGACGGCGCTCCTCCGAATACATGACTCCTCGGCTTTCTATCTACAGTGAGTGGAACAAAGACGCTATACCTGTCGAGTGTCCGTTTTAGTTAGGTGTAGCAATGGACGTATGCAGTCTATTCTTGCATGCTGAACTCCAACAAATCACAGATTTCAAAAAGCAAATTGTGGATATTTAGCCATTATTGGGGGAGTTTTTGACCAAACTCTCAATTTTCAGCTGCAAAAACCAACATTTTTGTGACATTACCAGCTCGCGCTGTGATTTCCACAACACCCCTTAAATGGGGGTGATTTTTTCAGGTTTGATGCCGTAAATGTACAGGATTTGTTGGCTTTTTCCACGCATACCGGGTGAATCTCACCGGGGTGCTGGGTAGTACCAGATGGCGGTGAATCACCTCTATGGTTATCCGCGTATCTGACAGAAATGTCGTGACGAAAATAGGCCCCTTATCACCCAAAACAGGTGATAGGGGGCCATTATTATTAGGGGCAGGAGGCGTAGAATTGTGTCTACTACATGCCCGTTGAGTCAGAGCTTCCGCATCACGGAAACCACCTTGCCGATAATCTCCGTCTCGGGGGAAACCGCGATCGGATCAAAGCTATCGTTATGTGGTAATAACCACGTGCCGCTTTGGTCTTGATGGAATTCCTTTACGGTTGCCTCACCGTCAATCATGGCTGCCACAAAATCGCCCTTGTCAGCAATCTTCTGTGATCGCAGTACTACCCAGTCGCCGTCGAAAATACCGGCGTCCCGCATGGATTCGCCCACGATCTGCAGCATGAATAGCTCCCCATCACCCACAATCTCTTGGGGGAGTGGGTAATACAGCGAAATATTTTGTTCCGCCAAAATGGGATTACCTGCGGCAATCGCCCCAACCAATGGTACATAACTAGTGTTAGCGGCTTCTATGGTTGACTGGCCAGCAATGGTAGCCGTAGGCGCCTTCCGACCTTTGCCTGCCGTAGCGGTCTTTTTTAATTCTTCGCCGGGAATCGCGCGGACATCGACTGCCCGTGGTTTATTGGGGTCGCGGCGTAAAAATCCCTTACGCTCTAGCTCTTTTAATTGATAAGCCACCGATGAGGTAGATTGTAAGCCTGCGGCGTCACCAATTTCCCGAATACTAGGCGGATAGCCCCGGAGGACTACTGCATCACGAATAACTTGCAGGATGCGACGTTGCCGGTCGCTGAGTTGTTCGGCCTCAGGTTTTGAATTCGAAACAACGCTGACCTTTTTAGGTTTACGCGCCATGTAGAGTGCTCCTTATATCAGGGGTAGAAAATTCGGTGTTCCCCTCGAAACCATGTTGCAATTTGATAAACATTTTTAGAATGTTGAGACCATTCCGCGGTGGCCGAAGCCTGTTCGAAGGTATAACGGTTTGTCCTTTACAGCATAGCGGAAAGTGTTCTAATAAAACATGCCTGTTCGAAACTTTTTGATAACATCTTAGGGTGTTTTCTTGGCTCTATATTATTCAAAAATGGCAAAAAAATTCGAACAGATTAACGACGTTGTGGCATCAGGTGTTGGCAACCGCATTGGCAATAACTCCCCAAAAAATTCATTTAGTTAGCAAGGGGTAATCATGATATTTCTTCCTAAAATTTTCCGTCGCCCACATGCTACCGCTGCTCATCGCACCGATCAATCCAAATAAATGATTATGTATATAGTTATTTGCGACTAATTGTGTGTTCGGGTGAATTACGCGAGAGTATGTTCGGCTTTTTCGATGGTTCGCACATTAGTACCCTCTCATAAAGCCATCAAAATCGTGAAAGAACCTTCATAATCGGCCTCGGAGAGCGCATCACGAATTTATTACAATTTGCTGTCAGTCTCGAATGGGTGTGCCTGAGAGTCCAAATTATGGGATTTTATTCGCCGCGCCGAACCCTGCGTCGTCAAGCGTGCCGTAAGTATGACGTTATCTTGTTTAGACCAAACCGATATCAACACGAATCATGCCCAGAACAAATCGGGAGAGGGTTGCGGTTT
>CAJZGD010000128.1 GCA_915275065.1 uncultured Corynebacterium sp.
CACCGCCCGGGCGGCCCGCGTCGGCGACCCGGGGCGGAAAAACAGCGACTTGGCCTCAAAATACTCCGCCATGGTGGCGTGAAAATCCAGATGGTCCTGCGACAGGTTCGTAAACCCAGCAACATCAAACTTCACGCCCTGCACCCGGCCCAGCATCAACGCATGCGACGACACCTCCATCACCACATGTGTCACCCCCTCCGCCAGCATTTGCACAAATAACGCCTGCAACGTGGGCGCCTCCGGCGTGGTGAGCGATGTGGGTACCGGGCGACCATTAATCTGCGTACCCGTCGTACCGATCAGCCCCACCCGATAACCGGCCGCCAACAACCCAGCCTCCAACATGTAACTCGTGGTGGTCTTCCCCGAAGTGCCGGTAATCCCAATCACCGTGAGCTGCGACGATGGATCCCCATACACGGCCGCGGCCGCAACCCCCAACACCGACCGCACATCATCAACCACCAACACCGGACGAGTCTCCCCCGCCGCCGACAACAGCCCCCACCCGGCCTCATCCGTGAGAATCGCCGCCGCCGCAGTATCCGCGGCAAACCGCGCCCCATGCACCCGGGTGCCCGGCACCGCCGCAAACAACGCCCCCGCCGGCAACTCGGCGGAATTCAACCCCACCTCAGTAATCGGCGCCTGAGCCTGTTCCGCCGTACCGCCCTGCATCCGCGCACCTATAAGCTGCGCCACATCCAAAACCGTAACAGCCATAATCGTAAATCAAGCTCCTTCAACCTCTGTAAAAACCTCATCTATGCCTTCTTCTGAAAAGCATAAATAGCCACCTATGAAGTTAGTACACCTGTGACCACCATTAGTGGTGAGGGGTAACCGATCGAGGGTAACCCGGACATCACACCCCGTGGCCAGATCGCCCCGCCACCGTTACTGCATCTGCAGCACCAGCTGGCCCTCCATCGGCGGCGACGGCGGCACATTATCCCGATTCAACAGCCACGACGCAATATCATGAAACAGCGGCGCCGCCGACTGGCCCCCCTCACCATGCACCCCCCGTTGGGGATTATCCAACATCAATGCCACCACAAACCGGGGATCATCCGCCGGCGCAATACCCGCAAACGTGATCCAATACTTCGAATGCGAATACGCCCCCGTCGCCGCATCCACCTGCTGCGCCGTACCGGTCTTCCCCGCAATCTGATAGCCCTTCACCGCCGCCTGCGACCCAGTACCCTGCTGCAACCCACTCGAATCCGACTGGGTGACCGCCCGGAACATATTCACCACCGTCCGGGCAGTCTCCTCACTCACCACCCGGGTCCGCTCCGGCTCCGGCTGGGCTACCACCGCCCCGTGACCATCCCGCACCTCGGAAATAATCCGTGGCGCAATCCGCTCACCCCCATTCGCTATAGCCTGGTAAATCCCCGCCATCTGCAGCAATGTCACGCTCATGCCCTGCCCAATCGGCAGATTCGCAAACGTACCCCCAGACCATTGCGCCCGCTGCGGCAACAGCCCCTCCGACTCGCTCGGCAACTCAATCCCCGTGGCCCGGCCCACCCCAAAACCGGTCAATAACTGGTCGAACTTGTCCTCCCCCAGCTTCTCCGCCAGCATGAGCGTCCCCACATTGGAGGACTTACCAAAAATCCCCGTCGTGGTGTACTGCGCCGGACCGTGATCCCACGCATCCTTCACATTCACCCCCGCCATGTCGATGCTACCGGGCACCGTATGCACCTCGTCTGGGCTGGTCACCTCGTTTTCAATCGCACCCGCCGCCGTAATGATCTTCGCCACCGACCCCGGCTCAAACGGTGCCGAAATCGTGCTATTACCAAACTCTTTCCCCTGCTCCAGCTGCTTTTTAATATCCCCCATTGGATCAATTGAATCGCTCGTCGCCATGGCCATCACCTGCGCCGTCTTCGCATCCAGCACCACCGCCGACGCGCTCTTCGCCCCCGAATTCGCCTTCGCCTGCTCCAGCTGCTGCTGCACATATGTTTGCAAATCCAAATCCAGGGTGAGGGTCACACTCGCCCCATTCGTCGCCGGCACATCGTCCGTCACAGTGCCCGGAATCGCCTGCCCATCGGTCGACACCTCAATCGACTTCCGGCCATTGATCCCCGACAGCAACGAATCATTTGCCGACTCAAACCCAAACTGGCCCTGCCCATCCTGGCTGATCTTGCCGATCACATTCGACGCCACCGCTCCATTGGGATACTGGCGCACATCCTGCAAATCCGCGGCAATACCATAGTATTTTTCCGAAATTCCGGCCGCCACATCCGGGTCAACGTTGCGCACCAACACCTCATAATTCGAATCGGCCTTCAGCTTCGCCACAATATCTTCCGGCTTCACCTCACTCTTCTTGGCCTCATCCTTCATCCCCTTCGTGCTGCCCGTCACGGTTTTCGCGGCCTTGGCTGCCTGCTTTTCCGCCCGAGCCTTCTCAATAATCTTGGGGATCTCTTCCGAATACTCCGTCATGATGTCCGCAACCTTCGCCTCAATCATTTGGTTGCGGGTTTCTTCGGAACCCTGAACATAATTCTCATCCGACGCCAGCTGCTGCTTCGCCACATACGGCAATTCGCGCCGCAGCACATTCGGCGACACGGTCAGCGATCTGGCCTGCATAGTGTAGGCCAGTTGTTGGCCGGAACGGTCGGTGATCGCGCCTCGGCGCGCCGGGTCGGTGTAGATGCGGGTGCGTTGTTCCGCCGCCAGGCTGCTGAGGTCGGGTCCCCACACGAGTTGTACCCAGGCCATGCGGCCAATGACCATGAGGCAGAGGAGGAATACGCCGGCGCTGAGGATGCGCAGCCGGCCGAGCATGATTCGGCGTTGTCCGCCGCCGGGCTGGGTGGTGGATCCGCCGGCAGGTCCGGTGGCGGGTTTGTCGGCTATCCGGTTGAGTCCGTTCTTTGGGTCCGCGGTATCGTTGTGGAATTGCGTGTTACTGCTAGCTTTTCGACGCATGCGAGACGCGCGTGAGTTCGACTGATTCACAAATGACACCTTGGAATATTGTGGAATGTTGACAGATACGGTTCTACTGTTCGAAATTAGTTTCGACTAGAAATGTATGGTGCAACATTGGAGGTCCGGGGTGTAATCCGGGGAGCCTCATTCAGCCGTTGGGAGACTTCGTTTGTGGCCTTAGGATCACTGGATGCCACCTGTGGCCGAACTTGCTGACCATTGACATCAACTATAGGACGCGTCACGGTGCCCGGCGCGCGTTGCTCGTGTATGTCGCCCGATTCATTTTTTGCCAGAATGCCGGGCTGGTCGGGGATCACCATGCCTAGGTCTTTGGCTTGGCGGGCGATTTCGGCGGTGGCTGAGGCGTTTTGTAGGTCACGGTTGAGGGTCTCTACCTGGTTTTGCAGGGTGGATTCGTGGTGCTGCAACTCCTGCATCTCGAAACTTTGTTCGGTCGATATTTTGGAGAGCGTCATGGCTATAAACACGCCGGCGCCGAGCAAGAGCGTGAGTGCTAGCACGAAGCGAATGCGGCTTGGGTCGACGCGTTGGCGCACGATCCGTTTGCCCCGGTTGGAAAACACCTGTTGGGATCCGGCTTTGCGCTGCATGCGCCGCCGGGGTGGCGCCTGGGTGGGAACGGTGGGGATTGCCCGGCCTGGTGTGCCGGTGCGGCTGGGCCGGTCCTCGACGAGGAGTGCGGTGTCGTTTCGGCTGTGGTCTTGGGATTGTTGGGTGCGCGGGAGCGACCGTGCCGATCGGGTCGGCCGGTAGGGGGTGTAAGTATTAATGGGGCGGCCGCTGCGGATACGGGTGTCACGGATTCGGTAATTGGTAGTCATTTATGGGGTCTCCTTTCTGTTGGCACTGGTGGCAAGTTTTTCGATTGCGCGAACCCGGACGGGGGCGGCTCGGGGATTGTCGGCGATTTCGGCGGGAGTGGCTTTTTCGGCGCCCCGGGTAACCATCCGGAATTTGGCCGCGTATTCGGGGAGTTCCATGGGGAGTCCCCGGGGAGTTTTTGAGGTGGTGATTTCGGTGAAGTATTTTTTGATGATTTTGTCTTCTAGGGATTGGTAGGCCATGAAGACTGCCCGGCCACCTGGGGCAAGGGCGTCGGTAATGCGGGGAAGAACGTTAGTGATTGCGGCGAGTTCTTGGTTGACCTCGATTCGGAGTGCTTGGAATGTGCGTTTGGCGGGGTGGCCACCGGTGCGTCGGGTGGCGGCGGGGATGGTGTCATAGAGCAGTTCGACGAGTCGCGCGGAGGTGGTGAAGGGGGCGTGTTCGCGTTCGCGGATGATGGCGGTGGCGATTTTACTGGCGAATCGTTCGTCTCCGTAGGTTTTGAGGATGCGAGCAAGGTCGCCGTGGGGGTAGGTGTTGAGGATTTCCGCCGCGGTAATGCCTTCGGAGTTGTTCATCCGCATGTCGAGCGGTGCATCAATCCGATAGGCAAAACCGCGGTTCACCTGGTCAAGCTGCATTGATGACACACCCAGGTCGAAGAGTGCCCCGGATATACCTTCTGTGAGTGCAGCTTGGCATGTTATATTGCCGGTGTCGGCGGCAGCTTGGATGGCTATGGGAAAGTCGTCGAATCGCGTGTGAAGTGCGGTGAGCCGGTCGCCGAAGCTGGCCAGGCGGGTGGTTGCTTGGGCCAGTGCGGTGGTGTCGCGGTCGAGTCCTATTATGTGTACCTGCGGGAATGTGGTGAGAAAGTATTCGCTGTGCCCGCCGGCGCCAAGGGTGGCGTCGAGGATGATGGGCGGGTTTGTGGTGGTGTTGCAGAGGGCTGGTGCGAGGAGTTCAGCGACTCGTTCGCGCAGCACGGGGACGTGACCATGGTCGATAGTGTTTTCCATATGAAAGCCCCCAGTATGCTGTGGTGTGCCGAAGTTGTACCGCAGAAACCGCAGTGTGCATAGAGCTCCACCTAAAGTGCCACTTCTGACATCGGGGAAGTACACCAGAAGTGAGGCCCCTTCAAGTGGAGTTCTTACGCACACTCCATGCTGTGCTGCTTGCAACGTTTTAGATTGGTGCCGGGGTTACAGCAGGCCGTCTAAAAAGTCGTCGCTAGCATCCGCGAATGCCGATTCTGTGTCCGCTTGGTAGCGGGCCCAGGCTTCGGCATCCCATATTTCCAGGAAGTCCATGGCGCCAATGACCACACACTCTTTGGTCAGACCAGCATATTTACGGTGGTCTGGAGTGATTGTGATGCGTCCTTGACCGTCTGGACGTTGTTCATCTGCGCTGGCGGTGAGGTTTCGAATAAATGCCCGGGCTGCTGGGTTGCTACGTGGTAGCTGAGCAGCTTTTCGTGCAATCCGAACAAATTCCTCTTTGGGGTATACCGCTAAGGAATGGTCCTGACCTTTAGTGACCATCAACCCACCTGCTAGTTCCTCTCGGAATTTCGCTGGCAATGTCAGACGGCCCTTATCGTCCAACTTCGGTGTGTAAGTGCCAAGAAACATCTTTGAAGGCTCCTACACTTTCAAAGCCACACGACCCAAGATAAACAACTCCTGTAGTTCCGGTTCTGTGGTGTCTCCGTGGTGTGCGGTGACATATCCACATTCCCTTCACTCATCCCCACAATACCCCACAATCCCCCACTTTCAACACCTCAAGTCACAACAATCTCAAATTTTATCACCAGAAACGCCTGTAACCTGCAAGTTTGATAGCTTCGAAAAATAAACACGCCGCGGTAACAAAAGCCAAACTTTGATGTAATTTAGACACTTCTGTCACTTTTACAACTTCTGTAACATCAGCATCAGTAATAAACTGGTTTCAATATCCTCAACATTTCACCTGGAGTTTCTCCCGACGCCAGCTTATAGCACTCTCGATAATATTTCGGATGACCTACCAATAGTTCACGACTATTCCACTCAATCCACCCCCAGATGCCGGCTATTGATAGTGATTACATAATTGATGACATAACATATATCACCCAAAAGTGGGGTTTTTGCCGTTGATTACTACCCCCAGACCGCGCCATACGAGCCGACCCTTATCCTATAGCTCCCGCATACCTTCCCCTATTTCGCCTGCTTATCGCGTAGCCCCCTCGTCGATAAGTAGCATGCATGAAGCATAGAAACTTATAAATAATCGGCGATTTTCCCCGTAAGTCTTAACCAGATTTTTTACACGATATTCACAATGAGCACATGAGATACCAACCGCACTCCCACGGAAAATCACGAACAGATAACGCTTCTATATCTGCATATTTATATTCATTACCGGCGGTTTTCATTCACGTCCCCATCCCGCCACTTAAGCAAAACCGCTACCTTCCCCCTATGACTTACTCATCTCTCAGGTTTCTAGGGGCATAAAAAATCTGACCTCCGCAGTGGTCAGTTGTGGTCGATACGGAGGCCAGAAGTCTATGTCAAGTCACATTATAGCTAGTTTTCAAAACGACGGCGGAAATTATCTTCCATTCGATCCCCCAATCCCCCAGATTTCTGTGGTCGCCGCCGTCCAGCGGGACTATGATATCCGTCACTAAGCTGAAAAGTGGACTTGCCGCCGCCGCGCAGCATCCACATGCCACCGGCAACCATCACTAAAAACCCCAGGATGCTTAATGACAGCCACCACAGAGACATTTGGGACAGTGCCACGCCGGTAACCAGCAGCACCAATCCAATAACTACGATGGCAATGCCACGTAGCGTCACCGTGCCCTTTGACCGGGCAAAATCACCATCGGTGACTACAGCACCAAATTTCGGGTCTTCCGAAAGTAAGGACTGCTCGATTTCCTTGAGCATTTGCTGCTCATGTTCGGAAAGTGCCACTGTTCCTCCCATTGGCGTTCTATGTTAATTAGCCTGTATGTAAGTGAAAACCGCTATGCGTGCAGTGCGCGCGGCAAAGTTAGTTATCTGTGATAATTAACGCCCACCCTACTAGGAAAGTTCCCGGTAGGGATAACACGACTACGCGGCTGCGGGGGTATCGTCATTATCAAATTCTACCGAGTTTAGAAATTTACTGACTAAATCGACCATAGTATCGACTGTTTCCACCGACACCGTGGCCTCGATACCACTACCCACCCGCGACCGTAGCCGGGAATACTGCTCCAAGGCATCCGCCCACCCC
>CAJZGD010000129.1 GCA_915275065.1 uncultured Corynebacterium sp.
CGCTGATGGTACTGCAATCGTGGGGTTGTGGGAGAGTAAGACACCGCCAACACTTATAACTTCATATGCGTGTGGGGTGTGCCGAATCCTCCAAGGAAGGAGGAAGGAGGCACACCCCACACACTTTGCTTTAGACGTCGAAAAGCTTTTCTAACGTCGCATCAATGCATAACTGCATAGTGTCCTGGCTGATATCGCCAGATGCGTCCACAATAGTGAAAAGTAAAAACAGTTCCTCAATCATATGGTCGGTAATCTCAGGACGTAACTCGCCGGATTCCCGCCACGCTGCAATCTTCTCGGTAAAAAAATCCCCCAATACGCATCCAGACCCATGTTGGTCCATATATTGCTTCCGCAATGCGTCACCCGGAGACTTGCTATACCACTCCGCCAAAATCTTATTATCACGGATCGCTGCAACATTAGCCTGCACATATGCAGAAAGCGCTTCCTTAGGCTGCGACCAATCGACCATCGCAGCGATTTTTCGCTTAGAATCCGCGTTCTCTAAAAAATATACAGCCTGGAATAACGCCAGCTTCGACCGGTAAAAAGTGTAAACACCCCCCACCGCCATGCCGGCCTCCTGGGAAATCTCCAACATCGACGCCGCCTTATAGCCATGCAGCGCAAATACAGTGCGCGCAGCCTGAAGCAACTCCGATTCTGTAGCCATCCTGATTATCCGACCCTATACATAGTCATTGAATAGTGCTTAGGAAACCCCAGGTCGAAACCACCTGGAGCCCGGGTCGATTATATCAGCTTCATTGTGAGCCACGCCGCGAAGCCAGCGATGACAACAAAACTCATCAGCTTGACAATCAAATCCATATCCATGCACCCCACATACCAGGCTATTGCTACCCCAGCTAGCCAAATCCCGGCGACCTTACCTACCGGTGGCAGGGCCGGAATAAGGCACATCCCCAATACCATGACGATAATTCCGCCGGTGAAGAAGGAGAGAAAGTCGGGATTGGCCATATCGATGCCATGTGTTTCAGTGACGCCCCAGATCACCACCAATAATCCAATGGCTACCAGGCAAGCTCCCATGATGGTCATGATGCATTCCTTTCTGGCCCAGGTGAGTATTTGCATGTGTATACCTGCGCCAATTCATGAATGAATATTTTTTATATTCATTCATAGCGTAGCAAATCCACCCCGACTGTCAACCCCACGTGGCTATTATCCGGCTAGATGCAATCGTTTTCCCTGCCAAGTATTTCGCAGCCATCGGTCATGCGATGCCACAACAATCGCACCCGGATAGTCAGGAATCGCCTGCTCAAGCTCGGTCACTAGCCGTAACGATAGGTGGTTCGTCGGCTCATCCAGCAATAACACCTCAGGTGGATTTGCCAACAAAATAGCAAGCGCAAGTCGGCGCTGCTGGCCCACACTCAGTTCAGTCACCACCCGGTTCTCATCCCGGGCGGCCAGCAATCCGAAGGTGCTTAACGGCACCTCGGCCGCACGGTCAATCCCCACCGCTTGTTCGTAGGCTCGACGAGCGGTCCACCGAACCAGGTTTTTCTGGGATGCAGATGGCCGTTCCCACTGTTGGATGGTCGGTGGGCTTGGTAGCCGAGTCTCCTGGGTGAGCATTCCCACCCGCACACCATCGAGCCTGGTCACATGCCCCGATGTGGGCGGTAACTCATCGGCCAGTACCTGCAATAACGTGGATTTTCCCACCCCGTTGGCGCCGGTAATCAACCAGCGGTCTCCAGCCTCAATCGCAAGGGACACTGGCGATAGCCGCTGTGACACACTCACGTTTGTGGCCGCAAGCACCGCATCGTCACCACCAAGCTCGCCAAGGCCACCAGCGGTAGCGCTATTTCCGATTCCAGTCGCTGCCGTAAAACCTGCGAACCGCAATTCTCGCGGTGGTTTGCTGACCTGCTGCTGTTGGAGTGTGGCGAGTCGGGAGCGGGCATTGGTCACCCGGCGTGACACTACTTTGGCGTTGCGATCGGCATAGAATTTCCGGGCTGCTCGGGCTTCGGTTCGCGGTATTTCATGACCGTGGCCCACACTGTGACTATCATGCACCGCATCCTTGAGCCGCCGTAATTCCGCCTGCTCATCTCGGTATTGTTGGGCCCACCGGCGGCGTTCGTCGCGCTGAACCTGCAAATAATCGCTATAGGTACCGCTAAACCGGGTGATGCCGTTGTATTCGATCGCGTCGTCTTGTCGGTGGGGGAGTGGTCGGGGGTCTAAGTCCACCAGGCTGGTGGCGACATTATCAAGGAAACTTCGGTCGTGGCTCACAATCAGCACTGGTCCCTGCCAGTGGGACACCATGTCCTGGAGATAATCGGTGGCCGCGTCATCAAGATGATTGGTGGGTTCGTCGAGCAAGAGAATATCGGGGCTGGATAGGAGCACGCAGGCCAATGATAGGCGGGAGAGTTGCCCGCCGGACAGGTGGCTGGTAGGCCGGTGGCGTGGCAAGTGACTCAGCCCTAGCCCATCGAGCATGGCGTCGACTCGGGCGTCAATATCCCAGATGTTCAGGCGTTCTGCCTGTTCTAAGGCCGTGGCATAGGCATCCGCGGCTTCGGTCCTTTCGGTCGCCGAATCGGAATGCGCCAGCAGCGTTGCGGCCTGCTCAATCGTGTGGGTTATGGATCGCAGATAGGCTATGGCCGATTCGAGTGTTTGTTCGATTGTTTCGTGGGGTGTGACTTGTGGGGTTTGGGGGAGAAAACCAATGCGGGGACGTGTGCCGCCTGGGCCGATGGCGGTGATCGTTCCGGCGTCGACAGGCATAAGGCCGGCGGCGAGTCGTAACAGGGTGGATTTGCCGCACCCGTTTTCCCCGATAATCCCGGTGACGCCTTGGGCAGGTACGGTAATGGACACATTGGTGAGCACGCGGTGGGTGCCAAAGGAAACGGATACACCATCGAAACGTAGATGGGCAAAGCTGGCGGGCATGATAATAGACCTCAAAGAATAGCTGGACCCACCGGGCGGGAACCGCCGCAGACATGGGGTTGTCGAGAATCTATAGCCGCATGGCACCGATCATAACACATGCTGGCAGGTAGCAGTTGTTATTGACAGCCGAGAGAATTCGATAGTAGATTGGGCCGTAATAATTTCATGGTTGTTGTCCGCGCATGTCGGTTGGTGGCTAGCTGGCGAACGAGGCGCCAGGTCATGTGTCCACAACAACCTAATGGAGGTCTGTCATGCGACAGATTATCGTGGGGATTTCGGCAGTGTTTCTTGCCGCTTTCCTTGACCTTACCGACAACACCAGTGTGAGTGTTGCGTTTCCCTCGATTGCCAGTTCACTTGGCGCGTCACATGCCGTGCTGCAATGGGTGAGCATTGGCAATACGCTGGCCCTGGGGGCGGGTTTAGCCCTGGGTGGCCAGCTTGGTGACCAATATGGTCGCCGTAAAATGTTCCTGATTGGTGTCGCAGGCTACATCGTGACCACGGTGTTATGCGCTGTAGCACCCACCGGGATGGCCTTGGCGATCTTCCGGTTTATCCAAGGCCTGGTCGGGTCGTTGATGATTCCGCAAATTTTCGGGATCATTAAGGCCTCGGTGCCGGAGGCGAAGCAGCCGGCGGTGTTTGGCATGTACGGCATCGTGCTCAGCCTTGCCGCGATCGCCGGCCCATTATTGGGTGGCGTCTTGGTGAGCTGGAATGTTTTTCACTTGTCTTGGCGGCTGGTGTTTTTCTTCAACGTGCCCATTGCGGCAGTGGCGTTTGTGCTGGGCTATTTGTATATTCCCGAGTCGCTCGCATCGGTGCGGCAGGGCATTCATGTGCTGGGTGCGATTGTGGTGGCTGTGGCGACCACGCTTGTGCTGTTGCCGTTGAGCCTGATGAGCACGTCCGGCTGGCCTGCCTGGGGTTTTCCGGCTTTGGTGCTGGCCGCCGCGCTGTATGCATTCCTGTATGTGTCGGGGATGCGGAAGCTTCGGGATCAGAATGTGCGCCTGCGGCAGTTTTCGCTGGGCATGGCGGCATCGTTGCTGTTTTTCTCCGTGGTTGGTGCCCTGTTTCTCATCCTGTCGCTGTATGTTGCCCAGACATCACAGCGGTCGGCGTGGGGCATTGCCCTGGTCATGCTGCCGTATGCGGTGGGTTCGGTGTTGACCTCCGGGGTGTCGACTGCCGCCGAGGCGCGGCATGGTCGTGCTCTTTGTGTTCTCGGGGCGGCGCTGTCAGCAGGGTTCACTGCGGCGTTTGCGGGGTTGCTGCATATCAATCCGCAGCCGGCGTATTGGCAGTACGCGGTGGTGCTTCTGATTGGTGGCATGGGTGTTGGCCTCTGTGCGCCGATTCTCATTAATCTGATTTTGTCGGCGGTGCCACATGATATGGCAGGATCCGCCAGCGGACTTTTGAACACTTGTTCTCAAATTGGGGCAGCTGCTGGCATTGCGGTATTTATGACCTGGTATTTTGATGGTGCAGATTCGTCATCGTTTATTTCGGCGCTCATTGGCATGACGGTGGTTTATGCGCTGTCTGCGGTATTGTCCGGGCTCTTGCCGAAGGCCTCGCAAGCTTGACGACGCCCAAAGGGTTGCAAATCTGAAGTCGGATGAATTATGATTATTGGTTAACGATCTTCACCTAATGGTTGTGCGCCACTCATGATGCGCCGACTTCATGATGTTCTTAAGTTTGATTTGGCATGCACTCAATGTTTTATCAGGAACCCTTTATAAAAGGTGTAATTTTTGGGGGTAATTAGTCGCCATTATTAGTGTTTGGCTGGAAATCTTTGTAACGTTCTTGATGTCATCATTGATGGCTATCAGTACCTACAAGGAAAGAGGATTCTCATGAAGGTTACACGTTCTCTCGTCGCCGGTGGCACCGCACTGGCAGTGATGTTTGCCGCAGCCCCGGCCGTTGCACCTGTTGCTTCTGCTCAGTTGAGCAGTGGTCCTGTGATCGGGACTGTTATTGGCATTGTTTCCCAGCTCGCAGGCTTGGCTATTTTCTTGGCATTCTGGGGCACCGTGTATAACTTCCTTGTGAACCACGGCACCATTCCTGGTCGAGTAATTCCGGGTCTGCCGATCCTGTAATCGCATAGCGATTTTTCGTCGATAAGCTTTCAGTTATCGGAATTCTGTTGGGGAGGTTCCGGTACTGAAAGCTTTTGTTGCTTAATCTAGTGGTAACAGGTTGCGAGGGGTTGCCAAAACCTCGTCAAGCCGCGACATGTTAGTGCGTAGCAAATCCCACGATGTCTCGGGAATGTTTCGCATTGCTGTTCGAATCACCGTGGGATCTGTTGTGCCCCAGGCGATTGGCATGGGGGTGACCTCCCGAAACTGTGCCTGCTGTTCCATGCTTGACACCGCGACGCTGGGGACCCGCTCGCCTGTGTGACGCTGATGGCCCTCAACACGAGACACCGTGCGGGCCGCCAACGCCCACCGAGGTGCACCATCAGGATCGCTATTGACATTCACTAAACTCAATAACACCATGTCGCGGCTATTTATTTTGGCAATCATTGCTGGGCATAGGGGGTATTTTGCGTATAGCGATTCCGCGTCCCCCACGTATCGGGGGATAATGACGATGAGCGCCAAACTGCCCAAGGCTAGGACCGCGAGCACCCCCAACGCCACCATGCCAGGCACGCCCCCCAGAATCCGGTGGAGGCACACGCCCGATCCGACCAGGATTGCCGCGAATAATACCGCGGAAATCTGCAAGCGTCGAGCATCCTTGAGCAGCTCATTATTCTGCCGCGCGTGATCAGCGTCAACATCAAAAGGGAAAATCGTCATACTACCCCGTTCCTTCCAAAAGAATCCACACGACCAATAATCGTATAAAAATACCGTTGTCATGCCCGGTTCCGTCATACAGGCGGGGGTGTCCACAGGTTTGATAGCACCCCCATCGTGGGCTGTTTGCTCATCAATACCCACGGCTGGTGGGCGGAGAATTCCGACAACCTAGGGGAAATCGGGGGAGGGTAATGGTTGGGGGAGAACGGTAAAAACCACTGGTAACGGCGGGTTATGCCGATAACATTTGCCATTGCGGCATGGGAGCTGCCCCGCATGGAGGTGATCGGTATGGTCATCCGACGAGGACTTTGTGGTTTCCGCCCGCAAAACGGCCTATCACATCCCCGAAATTATGTGACTTTAGACGTGTGGTTTGGAACAATGAGGATATGGCAAATCTAGAGAAAAAAGGTTACGTAGATCCGGGCTGGCCGAAACAAACACCTGGTGGCGGCCATTATGTTACGGAAGTCATTGCAAAATTCGCGGGTGCAAACAGCCCCTACGGTGACGTGGAATTCCCGGTTCCCGCCGAGGAACTAGGATACGTTCACCCTTATACCCGCATCAATAAATAACCACCCCACGCATGACCGAGGCCGACATTCGACAGGAGCGTCGGCCTCGTCTTTGCCATGGGCTAAATATCGAGGTATTCGACGATTTCGTCCTGAGCCACCTTGGATGCTAACGACGCCAACACCGGGGTGGGAATGGTGCCATCGAGCTCGTTAAGGTTCGAACATATTTTCAGTACTGTAGATTCCGTAACGCCCTGCGGCATGGCGCGGTTTTCGTCTTCCCGCCAATAGCCTTCCCAATTGGGTCGAGTGTGCTGATGGAAGACAAAATTACCCTTGGTGGTGGTGTATATCCGCTGATGGGTGATGGTTGTTTGGTCGTCTGCCGGGATTGTGCGGCTGTAGATTTTTATCCCCTGGAAAACCTTTTGCTGGCGAATTCCGTCCTCAATGACTTTGAGCGTGATAGTAGAAAACTCCATACCTCTCTATGCTAGTCCCACCAGAACGGCCAGAGCGGGCTGCCGCTTATCGCATTCAGGTAGCAGGGGAATTTCAATGTTCCCTGATCGAGACTATCCGGGCAGAACACATAGTGTTCCAGGGTAAGGTTGACAAGCTCATCGTGGGTGAGCACAGCGAGTTGCTTTACGTCGCTGATGCTGAGGTCCATTTCCGCAAAGTTCAGGCTAGTGAGGAGGGCGCCGAAGCGGTCTTCCCAGCTGCGCAATACCGTGGAAACGCCGGCGCCGCTGTAATCATAGTTAATGGCGCCCGGCCACCCGATG
>CAJZGD010000130.1 GCA_915275065.1 uncultured Corynebacterium sp.
CCCACCGGATAGCGCCCCGGCGCGCCGGGCAAGCGCCTGTATGTCCCGCACACCCAGCCCCACGGCCGGACCCGCGAGGACGCGTAGGGCCGCGGCGGAATCGGTGGGGCGAATCAGCATTATTGCTATTGACACCATGTCGGCGACTTCTGGAACATCGAGAAGACCATTGATGCCCACGATTTCGTAGGGGATGCCGCGGCGTTGAAGTTCTTTGGCGATGGGCCCTGTGTGAGCGTTTTTCCGCACAAGCACGGCGGCGGTAAACGGCTTGGTGGTATCACGATTGTTGTAAAGGTCAGCCAGGGTGTCGGCGACGAATTCCCGCTCGTTGGCGATCGTGGGAAAGTATCCGAGTCGGATGTCGCCCGCCGCCGCGGACGGTGGTGAGCTCAGCGGTTGCACGGGTCGGTTTGGGTCGCTCGGGGCGCCGAGCACAGTGGTCGCAACCGCGTTAGCGAGATGCAACACCTCGGGTGGGTTGCGGAAACTAATGGTCAGCTCGTTTTTCACGGCAGGCTCTTGGGGATCAATAGCGAAGTCGGTGACGAACCGGTTGAGGTTCGCAGCGGTAGCGCCTCGCCAACCGTAAATTGATTGCATGGGATCCCCCACAGCGGTCACCGCGCCCCCGGCGAATAAACTGCGGAGAAGCATTCGTTGGGCGTGACTGGTGTCCTGGTATTCGTCCAACATAATAACTTTGTAGCGGTTTCGCAGCGCCTTGCCGACGCTGGGGTTTTCCACGGCGAGCCGGGCGGCAAGGGACATTTGCTCCCCAAAGGTGACAAGGTTTTCGTCCTTGAGCCGATCCTTCAGCTTGGTGACCAGCGGCAACAGCTCAATGCGTTGAAGTTGGGTTTCCTGCCATCCCAGGATTCTCTGGTTGGGTTTTTTCCGTTGTCGTTTCGCCGGCGGCAATTCCTCGCACAACTGTGCGAACAGCAGGCTTTCGATTTTGAGTTCCCGCTCGTCCACCATGTGGTTGTCAAGCTCCGCGGTGAGCATGAGGAGCTTATCGACGACGTGACCGGTTGCGTGCCGCATAGACAATTCACCCTCATACTCATTCACCACCTGAACGGCAATACGGTACAGTTCGGTCTGACTGATGATGCGGGCGCTGGGCTCCACCGGCAATAACAGCCCAAATTCCCCAACGAGCTTCCCCGCAAATGCATCATAGGTGGACGTCGTAGGGCCGGCGGAACGCAGTCGGGCTGCGAGCCGTCCCGAAGGATCAAGCGCTGCAATGTCGGGGATACCAGCAAGCTGCCCCAGCCGATCATTGATGCGTCTCCCCAACTGTTGCGCGGCCTTCCGGGTGAAGGTGAGGCCCAACACTTGGTCGGGGTCTATGAGGCCATTGGCCACCAGCCACACCACCCGGGCCGCCATGGTTTCGGTTTTACCAGCGCCGGCACCGGCCACCACCAGCATGGGGCCAAGGTCGGCTTGTATTACGGTCGCTTGCTGCTCCGTCGGGAGGTGTTTTTGCCCCAGCAGCCTGGAGAGTTCGATGGGATCAATGAGCACGAAACCAAGGGTATCACTGGCCTATGACACGTTGGTGGTGGGTTCGGTCGTCCATTTCCCGGTATCAAAAACCGGACAAATGGGTTTCAGCTTGCAGGTAGCACACCGTGGGTTTCGTTGCGCCTGCAACTCTGGTCCCCGTAATGCCTGCAATAAATCAGGAAGTTGGTTTTCAAACTCGGCCAACTGTTCCTCAGTTTTCGCGGCCTGGGTGATAGACCAAATATTTTTGGTGTCCTTTTCCGGATAGACCAAGGTGGCACCATCGACGGTCATGCCCGACTCCGTGGAGCGGACAGGTCGAATCTTTGTGCCGTCGAAAACGCCATGGTGCAGGATCAGCTGGTAGGTAAGTAACTGGATATGATCAGAAATTGTTTTTTCCGAGGGGTTGTTGGTGCCCGATTTGAAATCAATGATGTGGTAGTCGCCATCAGTAGTTTTTTCCAGGCGGTCAATGCGACCTCTCAGTTTCACGCCTTCGGCAACGGCGACTTCAGCCTCCACCTCCACACCCACCTGTTCGAATATGTGCCGATGGGTCTCAATCCACATTTTGGTGCGATCCAACACGGTACGCCACGTGTCGAGCCGATAGGATCGCAACCAGGTTGGGGCTGCGAGGATCTCCCGGTAGGCATCCATAATCTTCAGCCTGGCCACATCCGAATCAACGTTTAACGCCACAGCCTCCGCGAAAGCGTGCAATAGCCTGCCACGCAATAATGGGAGGGCGAGTTCTTCCTCCGTGAAGATTCGAGACATGGTTGCCCGCAGCGGACACACCATACCGGCCTCAATCCTTGACGGCGACAACGAGCTCACCGGCAGCGACCTCGTGGTGCTAGGGCCGGCAATCCCCCACCACTGGTCCGGGTGGGCGCCGGGAACACCAGCCTCGGCAAGGCGGGCCAGCTGCCGAGCAGCCTGGTTCCGGGCCCGCTGCGTCTCATCAGGATTGGTGACCACACGCCGCAACTCCGCCACAATCGCAGGCGCGGACAACAGCCGGGTGTAGGTGAGCGGATTATCCACATCAATCTGTTGCTCCCCAACCACGCGCTCCTGCGGCTCCCATGGGTCCTCGGGGGAATCAGGTTGCATATAGTCCCGCACAAACCGGGACGGCTCCTGCGGCTCGGCAGCATCCGGGTCATCAACAGCAGTGATAACGAGCGTGTTCGTGGCCCGACTTGTTGCCATGTGAAACAGCCGCCGCTCCTCCCGCAGCTGTTCCGTCACCCGCGCAATGGTGGTGCCGGGCGCAATGCCGTCGTCGATGAGATCGACCAGTTCTTCCTGACCAAACAGCGTTCCCGTTTCGCTTAACGACGGCCAACTGTCCTCCTGCACCCCACAAATAATCACAGTGTGCCACTCCTGGCCGCTGGTGGCATGAGCCGTCACAATGTTGACCGCATCCGGGACCACCAGTCGCCGATCCCGAACACCGGTGGGCAATTCCTGCTCCTCGATGTGGGTGATAAACGCATCAATAGTGGAATTAGGTCGGCGCTCCACCCAGTCGCCTGCGGCGTCGAAAAGCGCCATGACCGCATCCAAGTCACGATCGGCTTGGGAGCCGGCAGCCCCACCACGCATGCTCACCGCCGACAAGTGCTTATCCAGGTTGGTGGCGGACCAGATCTCCCACAACACCTCCTCCACGCTGCCGCCTTGCCGGCCCGCGGCGATAACCTGGCGGATACGGCCTAAAATATCCTGCTCCCGATCCGTGAGAACCTGCTCAACCTCGGCGACCAAACCGGGATCCGGCTCGGGTTCGAGCACCAGTTCGGACAGGACCTCCAGGGATCGGCGAGTAGGCGTCTGAAACGCATCAGCCACGGCACCGGTGCGCCGAAGCTCCACCTGGCGCAAACCCCGCAACAGACGTCGTAAGGTAACCGCATCGGCGCCGCCGATAGGACCCAGTGCAAGCTCTTCCAACTCAGCCAGCGTCAAACCGTGATGAACCGCGCGCACCGCCAAGATCAGGGCGGATACGATCCGTTGCTGGCTGAGCACAATATCCGTCGGATCGATATGCACCGGAACCCCGGCGGCCAGAAGCGCGCGACGAATCGGGGTAATCATGCCCACGGACCGCACAACCACGGCGATATCCCGCCACTGCACATCATCAATCAGGCGAGCACGCCGAATCCGATCCGCAACAAATTCGAACATGTTTCCGGTCGAATCGGCCCGGTGGAAGTGCACACCAGGCGCGCCGGGGCGAGCCTGAACCCGATACGACGTGTGTAACCGCAGTTCATGATCCACCGGGTGGTGCTGCAAAAATTGGGGTCGGGCGCCACGGAATCGGAATACCGACTGGTCGGGGTCGCCGGCAATCACCGCGAAGTTCGCCTGGTCTATGAAGCGGGCCACGAGTTCTGCCGACTTGGGGTCAAGGTGCTGCGCATCATCCACAATCACAGTGGAGTAGGAAACCTCCGGCGGTACGTCGTGTTCCAAGGCCATCGATACGAGTTCCGAAGCACTCAAGGAATGCGTGCCGCCCAGGGACATGACCTGCTCGTATTCCCGGAGAAACTTGCCCGCAGCCACCCACATTGGCCGATGATGTTCCTCCCCCAAGCGTTCAAGGTCTTCAGGGCCGAGGCCGCGTTCCACGGTCCGCAGCAGAAAGTCACGCAGGCCCCGGGCAAACCCCACCATGACAATGCCATCCCGACACTCCTCCGGCCAGATAGTAATCGGCACCTGAGGGCCCTGTACTTGCTGTCCTTCCCCGGTGAGCTCACTGTGGCCTTTGAGTAATTCCCGAATCACGGCATCCTGCTCAGCGCCGGTAATCAGCCGGAGTTTCTCGTCCCGCATGCGCCGAAGCAGGGCAAAAGCCAAGGAATGCACCGACCGGACCATGGTACCGGCCGATTTATAGTGCGAGGTAGCGACGCGCGCCACAATGCCTCTACGTAACCGTGATGCCGCCTGCTTGGACGCCGCCACAATGAGAATCCGTTCCGGGTCCTCCCCCGCTTCGATTCGACGCGCAACCGTATCCAATAACAAGCTAGTAACCCCGGAACCAGCTGGTCCGGTCAACCGCCATGTGCCGTGTTCTGCGTGGTAAAGATCATTATCCCAATCCCGGCGCGGGTTCTCGGCGTGGCGACGAATCAGCCGAACCGTGAGCTTGGGGGTTTCCATTTTTCCCGGGATTGGCGGCTGGGACTCGGCGGATTGTCCGGTGGAAGAATATGTGGAGTCGGTGGGGTCAGGGGAAGTCATAACCTTAGATTGTGCCATGCCGTTGCGACATGTATGCCATGATGGCATGGCATGCCAAACCTAGATTAGTACCTGAGTTCGAAGAGGCATCGGGGTGTAGGGCATGAACATAGAGTCGGTAAAGCAGTCCTCGCAATATGAGCTGTTCTAATGCTGCCACGTGCCGGAATCGTTCAATCACACTCACATCCACCACGTTCATTAGCAATGCATCAACCAGTGCTAGTGCTGCCGTATAGCCATAAGGGTGGGCCACCCCCACCACATCGGTCACCGCCGGCATGCGATCCCCGGCATATACCGTGGTGGCAAACATGTCTGCGTGTGTTACCTGATTCGGCAGCGCATTATTACTAGCGTCTACCAGGGGTTGCATCAGGTTGCGAATCTGTGGCATCCATTCCGCCACCGTCTCATGGGTTGGGTCTTTGGGGTCTAACACCACTAGATCATGTTCTTCCCGCCAGGCCGCATGATCTGCTACTGAAAAAATGTCCTTCCGATCAATCAGGTGAAAGCTGTCAGGAATGGTTATTTGGGCCAGTGCCTTGTCGAGCCGCAAGGCTGCCGCAATGGTTTCATCACCCCGCCACCCTAATTCTCCCGGCACAAAAACAGATGCTCGCCACCCAGCATTGATAAATCGACCATCGGTAGTGCGTACCGGGGTTACGATGCGTACCCCATCAACCTTCAGGTTTTCTCGTAACCGTGATGACCAGGCGGCACGATCCGGGTGAATGACCGGGATTAGCACTATGTTTTTTACTAGCCAACCATAATCCCAGGGTGCCCCCAATCGTTTTGCCGACGAGGCAGCATCTACTCGGAAGGAATCACGAACATGGTCGGGTAATACTGCTGGATCACGGGAAAGGAAACCGCCGTGCGCTGCTCCGCTGCAGGTGGAGACCACTGGTGTTGGGTGCGACGACTCACGGTAATTGGCATTAGTGATGAGTTCTAATTGGGGTGGTGCCTGTAGTGCTGACGGTTGGGGAGGGTGAGGGTGATGATCATCGTGTGTCATGGTGTAAGCATAAGGCCCAGCACCATAAAAACCCGGCTTTAGCAGCGCAATGTCGGAAAGAAGTTCTGATAGATGACACAGAAATGAGAGTTTTCGTTATAAAAATAACGAAGCTGATTCAGTTGCTGGGAAAATTCATCTGCACCAACGGATGACGAGTCGGAAAAACACGTCATCTGTCTTGCTTTCCTGACTTCCCGAGGGTAGCCGTGTGCGTTCATGGCTTGAGAAGCTGAATACGCTTCAATGCCGCGGTATTTATACAGGGCAGCATGCGGGGTTAGCGACCATGGAGCGACAAGGTCCGCAAAATGGTGGCCTGGCGTTAACGGCGAAAGCTCCACTTCTGCCGTGATTCCAGGCATGGGCACACAACATCGGTCAAAAGTGGAGCTTTCACACCGTGGGCTTCACGGGTTTCATGTCGTGATCACCAGCCGAAGGCATCGACGCGGGCCTTTCTATGAACGCCAAAGCTCCACTTCTGCGCCAAACAATTTTAGAATTGCTCGTCTGGGTTGAAAGTGGAGCTTTGGAAACCACTGAGCCCCGAAAGCCGTGAAGAATGCATGAGCCATCTCGGCTGATCCCTTGTTATGCCATTGCCCAATGCCGGCATCCCGCTCCGACCGAAAGCTCCTCTTCTGCCGAGCAATCGGGATATACGAAGATTCGAAAAGGTTCAGAGGGCAGAAGGGGAGCTTTCATGCATGGCATGCCGCAATGAAACCATTATTGTTGTGGGTATGGCCAGGGATTGGTCACACACACCAGGCCATCGTCCTTGTACACCTCTTGCGAGTCGATCTTATAGAGCTCCGTATTGCTCACGCTCAAGGTCTGTTGCATCATGATTGGCGCCGGTTTCCCTTGACCACCACAGGGTTCGTGGTTGGCGTAACCAATTCCGTGACCCACCTCATGGTTAAGGAGGTACTGTCGATAACTGCCTAAATCTCCCTGGAACGTGGTGGCGCCCCGCACCCATCGGGACTCATTAATCACCACCCGATTTCCTTCGGAGGAAAAACAGGATGTTTCCATGGCGATATCGGTGCCACAGTTTTTATGAGTGGTCTCCACGCTGGTCAGTTGGATACGTAAATCTGGCTTCAAATCCGCTGTTTCAGAAATGTGTTCGAAGCGAAAATCCTTGTCATGGGTCCAGCCCTTCACATTGGTCAAGGTCGCATCAACCATGGTAGCGAAGGCATCATCGCCGCCATAGGCTGCC
>CAJZGD010000131.1 GCA_915275065.1 uncultured Corynebacterium sp.
CCGCGGCCCGGCTGCCGGTGGCGAAGGCCACGAATATCACCCGGACCCTCAAGGAGTTTCAGCAAAACGGCTACCAGGTTGTGGGCCTGGATGCGGGTGGGGACACCACCTACGATTCGTACGATGGTACCGGCCCGGTCGTGATCGTGGTCGGCTCGGAGGGCAAGGGGCTGTCCCGCCTGGTTCGGGAAACCTGTGACGTGCTGGTGTCGGTGCCCACCACGTCATGGGTGGAGTCGTTGAATGCTTCCGTGGCTGCCGGGGTGGTGTTGAGCGAGTTTTCTCGGCAGCGCCGCGCCGCCGGCGCGAAATCGTCGGATTCGTAAAGGCAGCGATGAATAAACCACTGCTGGCCACTGGCGTGATCTTCCTGTCCTTCGGCGTGCCGTTGGTGATTTTATGGTTGGTCGTGCGCCTGTACCCGGGCGCCGGGTGGATTATCACCTGGTCGCACGTGTGGTATTTGCTGGTGTATCCGGTGCTCGCCAGCGCGGCCAGTAGCGCCGGCCGGATCATTCCCGGGCGCGCCGGGGTGGCGGTTCGGGAGGTGTTAGAGTTCGCAGCCTGGTGCATGTTGTGCTACTACCTCATGGCCCCGGTGGGGGCGGCGCTCACTGCCGCGTGCAGCTGCTGGTTTTACGTCAAACTCATGGCGCCCATGGTAGCGAAGACCCTGCGTCCCCTCAACGAGGCTCCCTGACTTTTGCTTGTCGACGCCGCTATCGGGGGAGTTCGTCGATGAATTGGCCGAAGAGCTTTGCCGCGTCCACCGACTCGTTTGCGGGGCCGAGGAATTCAGAGGTGACGCATCCGGGTCCGGGGACCACGTGTCCCGTGTTTGGTAGCGTGACGAGCCGCACCGGGGCGGTGTCCCCGTTGAGTCGTCGATAATAGTCGGCCGTGGCCTGCGCCGATTGGGTGCCGCCGCGCACGGTACCACCCGCTATGGGGGCGATGGGGTCGGATTCCCCGTGGATGAGGAGCAGGGGAGTGGGCCGCCACTGGTCGGCGGTTGGGGGTGCGGGGAGGAAGTTTTCTGGTGTTGGTTGGGTTGCGGCGATGACGAGGGCGGCGTCGAAAAGCCCGGGGGCTTCGTGGAGCAGCCGGTAGATCATGTGTCCGCCGTTGGAAAAACCTGCCCCAAACACCCGGCCCGTGCATTCGAAACTACGTACGAATTCCGTGAGATATTCAACGTCGTTTGTGCCTAATTCCCGGGTTTTTTCTTGTAAAAGCCTCCGCCCATCATTCCAATGTCGCGCAATCCCCTCAGGATAGGCCACTGACATGCCCAAACGTTCGAATCGGCGGTTGGTAAACCTGCGGGTTACCGTCGCTGATTGGGTGGATCCATGCAACCACACTAAGAGATCATCACGGCGACCCCCCGCCGTGGGCCCCGGCACAAAACCATATCGACGAGACCCGAAAACACGCATATCCATACCCAGAGCATATCTGCATTGCCCCCACTGGTGGGGGGCGTTCCCTGCTGAAATGAATAATTTTTCCACAATCTGCAGATTTATAAGAAATCTTTGCGCCTTTCCACTAAGTTGTGTGGCATGGCAAAACGCAGCGCACGTAGAACTTCTCTCGCCTCACTCGCCGAAGAACTAGGTGTGTCCCGAACGACAGTCTCCAACGCATACAACCACCCGGAACAACTTTCCGAAGATTTACGAGTCCGCATTCTCGACACCGCCGAACGACTAGGCTACCCAGGGCCCGACCCGGCCGCCCGCTCCCTTCGCATGAAACGCGTTGGCAGCATTGGCGTGCTTGTTACCGAACACCTCGCGTATGCATTCGAAGACATGGCATCGGTTGATTTCCTTGCCGGCCTGGCCGAAGCATGTATTGGGTTTCAAACCACCCTCACCCTGGTCCCCGTGGGGCCCACCGCAACCAACCCCTCCGCCGCATTACAGCTGGTCAACTCGGCCGTGGTCGACGGTTTTGTCGTCTATTCCGTTGCGAAAAACGACCCCTATTTAGAAGCAACCCACACCCGGGGCCTCCCCACGGTTGTGTGCGATCAACCCATTGACGATGGCCGATTCCCATTCGTTGGCATTAATGAGGGCAGGGCCATCGCCCCCGCCGCCCAGGCGCTTGTTGACGCCGGCCACCGCCGCATCGGCATCCTCTGTCTCCGATTATGCATCACCGACAACGACGGCCCAGTCACCCCCGAGAGGGTGAATGATGCGCAGCATCATGTGCAACGAGCCCGGGTGCAGGGGGCCCTCCACGTGTTTGCCGACGCAGGTATTGCCGCCCACACCATCCCCATTATCGAACGGCATACCAACACGCCCGAAGCCACCTACGCCGCTGTGCAAGAACTCCTCACCAACTACCCGGATGTCACCGCAATCCTGTGCACCGCCGACACCATGGCGCTGAGCGCCATGCAATACGCCCACGATCACGGCATGAGTATTCCCGAAGACCTCTCTATCACCGGATTCGACGGCATCAGGGAGGCCCGCATGCGGGGCATTGCAACCGTTGTGCAACCCAATAGGGCCAAGGGCGAATACGCCGGCCACACCCTCATGCGCATGATCGACGGCGAGTATTATGATGACAAAACTACCCTAGACGTTGCCTTCCACCCCGGCACCACCATTGGCCCGCCGCGCCGTAACTAACTGGGCAAAAAACTCCCCGGCACCGGACACGTCCGGCACCCGATACTGCGCCTTCGTGTCCCCCAAGCCCACCTTCACCGACAGATCACCCGGGCCAAGCACCGCAAACCCGTCCTCATCGGTGCGGTCATCCCCCACAAAAATCACCGCAGTGGCCCCCAACTGTTCCCGAGCTATGGTGATCCACGTACCCTTGGTCATGTCGATCGCTGCCCCCTCCACAATCCACTTGCCCGGCTTCAAATGCGCCCCCGGAATGTCAGCATGGCTGGCCCGCTCATATATTTCGGCGGCCTTCGACTCGTCCGTTGCCCGAATCAAATGCAACACCCGATGGTAGGGTTTATACTCCACAAACGCCCCCTCCACCTGCGCCGCTAACTCCTCAAACACTGTGGTGATCTGGTCGAGCACCGCCTGCTGCTCATCCGTCAACAACCGAATTTTCCCAATATTTGACTCTGCGCCGTGCGAACCCGCCAAAATAAAATCGGTCTCATCAAACCCGGTGACCTGCTTTAACCCCTCCGTATGCCGGCCGGACAAAATCGCCACCTCGGTATCCGGCAACGCCGCCAACTCCCTGAGGGCCCGTTCCGCGGTGGGATTTGTGGACACCGCATAGGCGTCAGTATTGAATTCGGCAAGCGTGCCATCATAATCAGAAACCACCAACAACCGTGGTGTTGCGGCCACAGCGGCCAATGTAGCATCGAAGTTCATACAGTTAACACTAATGCACCAGCCGCAGCGCCGGGGTGTCGTCGTAAAGCTCGCTGCCGCTCACCGTCAGCAATAATTCGCCTCCGGTCGGCCGGGACACCGCGAAATCATGATGCTCAAAAAACTGCACAATTGCATCGTGCACAAACCGAATATGCCCCGTGCACTGCTCCTCATCAACCTGCCGATACGTCACCTTCTCCACATGCAACGCATCACCATCAACCGAGCTTGCCGGCTTACCGGCCTGCGTAAAACTCACTGTCCCCTGCAACGGGGCGCACCCGGTAAACCCGCTAATGGTCGTCGCCCCAAAATTCACCGCAACCGCGCCCGCCACCGCATCCGGCACCGTCGCCGGATAATTCGGGGTCGTATACACCCCAACCACCTGCCATGAGGTGTCTGCAATCTCCTCCTGTTTTGCCCCACACCCCTGGAGGGCAAACCCGGATAACAGCACGGCACACACAACAGCAACGGTTCGACGCATGCTCCTATCCTAAGGTAAGGCAGCGTAAAAACGCGGTTGCCCACACATTCACATCGTGACTAATTACCTGCTCATGCATCCGCAGCATCCGGGACCGCTTCTCCGCGGGCGACGCCGACAATACCGCCAACAGCTGCTGCTTTATCGACTCCACATCAAACGGATTGCACAAAAACGCTTCGGATAGTTCCTCAGCTGCCCCCGCAAACTCGCTCAACACCAGCGCGCCGGAACCATCACCATGGCAGGCCACATACTCCTTCGCCACCAGGTTCATGCCGTCCTTAAACGGTGTGACCAGCATAATATCCGCCGTGGCGTAAAGCTTCACCAACCGTTCCCGATCAAACGACTGGTGCTGGTACAACACCACCTGCGACCCCAACGACCCAAACCGGCCATTGATCCGACCCACCGCCTGCTCAACCATGTTCCGGGTTTGCCGGTAATGGTCAATCCGCTCCCGGGAGGGCGTCGCAATCTGTAAAAACACCGTTCGGGGCGGCATCATGCCTGCCTCGTGCAGCTCCTCCAACGCCCGCAGCCGCTGCAAAATACCCTTGGTGTAATCCAACCGATCCACACCCAAAATGATTTGGTCGGGATTCCCCAGTTCAGACCGTACCTCGGCCTTCTCCACATCCACCAAAAACGGCGTGGGATCAATGGCAATCGGAAACGCCCCAATCCCCACCCTCCGGTTATCTGACGTGTGCACGTGGGCGGTAATGTCTCGCACCGACACCGTGCCGGACACGTCATGCTCCGAATAGTGCGCCACCACATGGAGGAAATTCCGGGCGTTCGATGCCAAATGGAACCCAACCATATCCGCCCCCAACACCCCGGTGAGGATTTCCTCCCGCCACGGCAACTGCCGGAACAAATCGGGGGCGGGAAACGGAATATGCAAGAAAAACCCAATGGTCAAATCGGGTCGCAGCTCCCGAAGCATGCCGGGCACGAGTTGCAGCTGATAATCTTGCACCCACACGGTGGCATTGGGGGCGGCAACCTGGGCCGCGGTTTCCGCAAACTTCCGGTTCACCCGCTGGTAGGCATCCCACCAATTGCGGTGATACCTGGGGGTCACAATCAGATCATGGTACAGCGGCCACAAGGTGGCGTTCGCGAACCCCTCGTAAAACTCCTCATAGTCCGACTGGGAAAGACTCACCGGGTTGAGCAGAATCCCCGACTCGGTGCGGAACGGTTCGGGGGCCTCCGTGGTGGTGCCGGGCCAACCAATCCAACAACCATGATGCTGCGCCAACACCGGGGTCAGCGCGGCAACCAGGCCGCCGGGGCTGGGTGTCCATACCGGTGCGCCATTATTGTCATAGTGCAAATCGACGGGCAGCCGGTTGGCAACCACCACAAAGTCATTCATTTATGCCTTCTTCGTGGTCTTTTTAGTGGTCTTCTTCGCGGCCTTCGTGGCCTTCTTTGTGGTTTTCTTGGCGGTGGCTTTCTTCGTTGCTTTCTTGGTAGCTTTCTTCGTGGTTTTCTTGCTGCGCTTCGTGGTCTTCTTCGGCGCTATAGTATCCGCATATTCCGCATAAACCTTCTTATACGACAAGCCTGCGGGCTCGACACCCAACATGCACATCAATGTCACACCGTCGAAAAAGTTTTCCGCATAAGACGCGACAACCTTGCGGGCAGCGGCAGCGGTTTCCTCCTCAACGGCGTGCAAGGGTTCCGCTGGGCTGCGGGTATCAGTGACCTTTGGTGGCAAGGGGCCGCCTCCTTCATTATCAAAAACTCCAAGCTATGCAAAACCAGTATTCTACGCTATTTCGGGCCCGAATGTGAACCAAACTGTGGTCGGCGAAATGCGCGGTAGAACGTGATCTTCGGCGGGCGACGCAGCTTCCGGGCCGCCCACTCGCCCAACACCACACCGGACGCCAACGCGGCCGCCACCGACAGCGCCACCGCCATATTGGCGAACCCCACCAACAGCTGATTATTCAGTGCCGCATACATGCCCCGATAGAGTGCCAGCCCCGGAAGCATGGGGGTGATACCGGCGACCGCGGTGAGCAGCGGCGGAATGAGGAACCGCCGGGCCAGCAGGCCACCACCGAACCCAATAATGGTGGCGGCAATCGCGGCCGACGTGATATGCGACATGCCCAACACCAGCATGGATGCGTAAAACATGCTGGTACCAACCGCCGCCGTGGCCCCCGCAACAAACACCGACGACAGCTCCGCATAGCAGGCAATAGCGAAGCTTATCGACGCCGCGGCCCCGGCCATAATCCCCACCAGGGCCATGGTCGTGGTCGGCTGGTGCAGCGGCTCCAAAGGAGGTAGGGAAATCCCCAACCAGCCCGACGCCTGAATCCCCGCACCCACCCCGGCCACAATCGCGCTGCTGAGCAGGAACGTCTCAAAAAACCTGGCGCTCGCCGTCACCGGGGCCCCGGTAATACCATCCTGCAACGACTGCACCAACGACAGGTTCGCCAACATCACCACAATGCCGGCCGCAATAATATGCGACGGGGTCACATTATCCGGCGACCAGGAATATGCGACGGCAGCCAATAAGGTGGCGATAAACCCACCAAACACATTATGGAAAAACGGCGGCAGCTTCTGCCTGCGCAACACCGCATCCATGCCAATGATGACCACCCCAATGAGAAACGACACCACCGCTGGTAACCAACCCCCACCGATCATGACCGACACCAATGCGGCTAACCCACCCCACCCCACCAGGGAAGTCTTAAACCCATAGGATGCCGGCGACCGGTACAGGCCATCCAAAATCTTCGTGGCAATATCCGGGGACGTGGCGCCCGCCTGGATGGACCGAATAAGCCGGTCCACCTCGCTCAACTTCGAAAAATCCGTGCGCATATTCGACACTACCCGAAACACGCTGACGGGAAGTTTCTGCTCTACACCAATGGTGGTGAACACGGTAATGGTATTCAGCGTGATATCCACATGCATATAGTGCAAACCATAGGCGGAGGCCACCGCATGAACCTGCACCACAGTATCCCGGTTTGAGGTGCCGGAAGCCAATAAAATATCACCAACCCGCGCAGCTAAATCCATGACGCCGGCAACCTGGGCTGGATCGGTCAGATCCACCGGGGCTAATGGTGATGGGGGTGGCGCGGCCTTGGCCGCGTCGATCG
>CAJZGD010000132.1 GCA_915275065.1 uncultured Corynebacterium sp.
CTGCTGAACCGCTCTTCCGATCTATACTGGCGGGGCGACCAAGCCAACGCGGGGCTGCAACGCATCTACGGCACCGCCTGGGAATCCCAGGACGCCCTGGCGGAATACCAGCACAAAATGGCTGAAGCGGAAAAACGCGACCACCGGCGGCTCGGCCAAGAACTCGACCTGTTCTCCTTTCCCGACGAAATCGGCTCCGGGTTCCCCGTATTCCACCCAAACGGCGGCATTGTGCGCCTCGAAATGGAAGAACACTCCCGACGCCGCCACATCGCGGCAGGCTACTCCTTCGTCAACACCCCACACCTGACCAAGGGCGAACTGTTCGAAAAATCCGGGCACCTGGACTTCTACGCCGACGGCATGTTCCCACCCATGAAACTCGATGGGGAAGTCGACGCCGACGGCAACGTGACCAAACCCGCCGTGGACTACTACACCAAACCCATGAACTGCCCCATGCATAACCTCATTTTTGCATCCCGGGGCCGTTCCTACCGGGAACTCCCACTCCGACTCTTCGAATTCGGCACCGTATACCGCTACGAAAAATCCGGGGTCATCCACGGCTTGACCCGGGCCCGCGGCTTTACCCAAGACGACGCCCACATCTACTGCACGGAAGACCAGCTAGAGGCAGAACTCACGTCCGTGCTGGACTTTGTGATCTCACTGCTGCGCGACTACGGCTTGGATGATTTCTACCTGGAACTGTCCACGAAAGACCCGGAAAAATTTGTTGGCTCGGACGAAATTTGGGAAAAATCAACCGCCATTCTGCAGCGGGTAGCCGACGAATCCGGCCTCGACCTCGTGCCCGACCCGGGCGGGGCAGCATTCTACGGCCCGAAGATTTCCGTGCAAGCCCGGGATGCCATCGGCCGCACCTGGCAAATGTCGACCGTGCAATTGGACTTCAACCTGCCGGACCGCTTCCACCTGGAATACACGGCCCCGGACGGCACCAAGAAACAACCAATCATGATCCACCGGGCCCTCTTCGGCTCAATCGAACGATTCTTCGGGGTGCTGCTAGAACACTACGCCGGGGCGTTCCCCGCCTGGTTAGCGCCCCAACAGGTCATGGGCATTCCGGTGGCGGACACATTCGTCCCCCACCTAGAATCCGTCATCAACGAACTCCAGGCGCGGGGTTTACGGGCGAACGTCGACACCTCCGACGATCGCATGCAGAAAAAAATCCGCACCTACACGCAAGCAAAAGTGCCGTTCATGCTGCTGGCCGGCGCCCGCGACGTTGAAGCGCAGGCGGTGAGCTTCCGGTTCCTCGACGGGTCCCAACTCAACGGGGTGCCGGTGGCGCAGGCAATCTCGCTTATCGACGAATGGGTTCGGTCACGCACCAACGAACAACCCAATCACGACAATGTGGCAGAAAAACTATAGGTAACAAATCTGCGACACATCTCTATGGCTCCACACCCAAAATCACCAATTGGGGTGGAGCTTCTTAGTAGAGTTGAGAACAGTATCGAGCCGCAAAACGAATGATTCAGGGGTGAAGCAGCCATGAGCAGCACATCAAATGAGGAATATGTCGATAGAGGAGCGGGCGATCTTGACCGTCTAGAACGCCTCTGGGCGCCCTACCGCATGAACTACATCGTGGACAAAAGCGACACCAGTGGTTCGGGAAGCACCCACACCAACCCCTTCGTCGTAATCCCCACACTCAGCGACGAAGACGGGCTCATCGTCGCCCGCGGCACCTACGTGTACTGCGTGCTCAACCTCTTCCCCTACAATTCCGGCCACATGATGGTGGTGCCCTACCGGGAAGAACCCAACCTCGAAAACCTCACCCCGGCAGAATCCGCCGAACTCATGGCCTTCGCCCAGGCCGCTATCCGGGTGCTGAAAACCGCCTCCCGGCCCGACGCCTGCAACGTCGGCTTCAACCTGGGCCGCTCCGCCGGCGGCTCCGTCGCCCAACACCTCCACCTGCACATCGTGCCCCGGTGGAACGGCGATAGCAATTTCATGACCGTCATCAGCGGCACAAAGGTGCTACCACAACTCCTGCGGGACACCCGCACCCTCCTCGCCCGAACCTGGGCCGAGCTCGCCGCCGCCGACGACGATTCCTTCCCCGGCACAGCCACCACGGGAGATACTCATGCTTAGCGTCAGCGGCCGAAAACCAGCCTCCGTGGTCATCGAACCCATCGCCCGAACCCTCACCCGGTTAGGGTTCAGCCCCAACACCGTGACCGTGGCCGGCACCTGCATCACCATCGCCATCGTCGTGACATTGATACCACTCAACCACCTGGTGTGGGCGGCCATCCTCTCCGCAATATTCAGCGCCCTCGACATGGTGGACGGCACCATGGCCCGCATGCGGGGCGCCGGCACCCAATTCGGCGCCACCCTCGACGCCACCTGCGACCGACTCACCGACGGCGCCCTCTTCGGGGCAATCACCTGGTGGCTGATCTACACCTACCACGCCCACCCCAGCCTGATCATCGCCAGCTTCGTGGTCCTAGTGACCTCCCAAGTGATTTCCTACGTGAAAGCCCGCGGCGAAGCCTCCGGCTTCACCATGGTCGGCGGACTCATCGAACGCCCCGAACGACTCATCCTCGCCCTAGGCGGCATCGGCCTCACCGGCCTGGGGGTGCCCTACGCCATCGACATATCCCTATGGGTACTCGCCGTGGGCAGCGTATACACCGTGATCCAACGACTCCTCATGGCAGCACACAGCCAAGAGGCGACACAACCAAGCAAACCGCCCGCCGGGGCGCGAGAATTCCCCCACAGCTAAGCTTAAAAACCATGCCCAGTGTTTTCACCACCGAATGGTTATCCGCCCAAGCCTATCTCATGGGCTGGAAAATAGTGGGGCGCCTCCCGCTCCCACTCACCACCGCCCTCTGCACCCGCGCCGCCGACTACGCCAGCGATGACGGCAAAGGAATGAACCAGCTTCGCAAAAACCTGAGTCGGGTTGTCGGCCCCGAAAACGTCACCCGCAACCTGGTGCGGGACGCCATGCGTTCCTACGCCCGCTACTGGCTGGAAGCCTTCCGGCTACCCCAAATCGCCGGCGACCCGGGCGTCGTCAAGCGCATCGACGACCGCCTGGTGGGCAAAACCCACCTCGATGCCGCGGTGGCCGCCCCCACCGGAACCGTCCTGGTGCTCCCGCATAGCGGAAACTGGGACATGGCCGGCATGTATTTCGCCGCCACCTACGGCACCTTCACCACCGTGGCGGAACGACTCAAACCCGAAATCCTGTTCGACGCGTTCGTGGATTTCCGCACCACCTTAGGGTTTAGGGTTATCCCTCACATTCCCGCGCCGGGTTCCCCACCCGTCATGGAGCAGCTCGCCGATGTGCTCACCGCCGGTGGCACCATTTGTTTGCTGGGGGATAGGGATCTGAAAGGCACCGGCGTGCCCGTCACGTTCTTCGGGGAGGAAACTACCATGCCTACCGGTGCGGCCCGGCTCGCCCAAGAGACTGGGGCGTCGTTGCACGTGGTGCATTCCTGGTTCGAGGGCACCACTGCTCACCCGGAATGGGGGTTGAGCGTGTCCGCTCCCCTGCCCACCGGTGACATTGCTGCAACCGTCCGCGCGCAGGCGGCAATCATGGAGCAAAACATTGCGGCGCATCCCGCCGACTGGCATCTTTTGCAGCCCTTCTGGTCGGCCGATCGCAAACCTGCGTAAAAAAATCGCTACACTGTCAAGATAGCTATAATCACCCTCACGCATTCGAAAGGCGACCATGCGCATAGGTTTGGTGTGTCCCTACTCCTTCGATGAACCCGGGGGAGTCCAGGCCCACATTCTGGACCTAGCCACCCACCTCATTGGCCAAGGCCATTTTGTGCGCGTCATCGGCCCCTGTGGCGATGACACCGAGGTCCCCGACTTTGTGGTCCGCGGCGGCACCAGTGTTCCTATCTCCTATAACGGCTCCGTCGCTCGCCTTTCGTTTGGCCCCCGAACCTTTACGAAGATTCGGGAATTCATCATCGCCGGGCATTTTGATGTGCTGCACATTCACGAACCGAATTCGCCCAGTTTTTCACTTGCCGCCCTTCAGGTGGCGGAGGGGCCGATTGTGGCCACCTATCATGCGTCGGCGACCGGTTCGAAACTGCTGAAACTGGTTCTGCCGTTGCTGCGCCCCCGGCTGGAGAAAATTCGAGGCGGCATTGCCGTGAGTGAAATGGCCCGCCGCTGGCAGGTCGAACAGTTGGGTGGCGACCCGGTGCTCATCCCCAATGGTGTTGATACGCAGGCGTTTGCCCGGGGTGTGGTCCCGCCGGTGCCGGGGCGGCCCCTGGAGTTGGTGTTTCTGGGCCGGCTTGATGAGCCCCGCAAAGGGTTGGATATTTTATTGGCCGCCCTGAGCGGGTTGGATCGCGAGGTTAGGGTCACCGTTATGGGCGGCGGCAGTCCCCGAAACGTGCCCGGCGTGAATTTTGTGGGCCGCGTGAGCGATGACGAAAAGATTGCCATTTTAGACCGTGCCGACATCTACGTTGCCCCCAACACTGGGGGCGAAAGCTTCGGTATTGTGCTTGTGGAGGCCATGGCCGCCCGCTGCGCCGTTGTGGCCAGCGACCTGGAGGCTTTCGCCGCCGTGTGCGATGTGGAATCCGATAATCCCGCCGGCTTGCTCTTCCGCACCGGTGATGTTGATGATTTGCGTGCGAAACTCCGGCAGCTCGTCGACGACCCTGGCCAGCGTGCGAACCTGATTGAAGCCGGCTCCCGGCGCGCCACACTCTATGACTGGGATCATGTGGCCGCCGAGGTAGTGAGAGTGTACGAAACCGTGGCCGATGGAACCACGGTCACTGTTGACTAGTCGAAAAAGGATTCGGACATGGACCCCACCACGATTATTGCCATTATCATTGCGGTCATTATCACCATCGCCCTGTATTGGGCGTCGAGTACCGCCAACCGACTGCACCGGTTGCACGTGCGCACTGATGCGGCCCGGCAGTCGCTTCAAGCATCTTTGGACCGGCGGGCTGCGGTGTTAGCCGCGTGTGAGCCGCAGTTTACGGCATTGGCGCATAGTACCGAGTCGATTCCGCTGCAGTACGAAACGTTTGCCCAGCGGGCCGAGAAGGAGCGGCAGATTTCTGCCGCCATTGCGGGTCTCACGGACCCCACTCCGGGAAGTATTGTGGATGCGGAGGCCCGGGTGCAGCTCGCACACCGGTTCTATAACGATGCGGTGTCTGACACGCGGGCGTTACGGGTGCAACCACTTGTTCGAATTCTTCGGTTGGGTGGGACTGCCCGGCTGCCGGAATATTTCGAACTCACCACCTAGGCGTTGGCTTGGGTATTGGCTGCCGGCCGATAGCTGATGGCCCACATGAGCGACACGATCATGGACACCACCATCAGCCCGTTCCGAATCGCCAACCCAATGACTCCCAGCGTCCCCGTGCCCGGGTGCACTACATCGTCGTAATAGTAGGGGTATACAACTTGCCCTAGCATTGCCATGAGCAGCATTAACCAGGCCAACACCAGCGGGTATTTCGACCCGTTCGTCCGCAGCAACACCACCGCCATGATGGGCCCCAGCCACAGAATATACTGCGGCGAAAATACCTTATTGGCCACGAGCAGCATGAAGATCAGCGTCACCCACACGATCAGCGACCCGTCCGGTGACCATGCGTCTTTCACAAATCCCCGCAGCGCCCACGCCATGGCGAACACTAAGGTGGCGAGCATGAGCACGTTGGTCACCATGATTGCGGCATCCACCCCAGGTCCGGTGATTTCGTAGCTTTTCGACGCCGCATACGTCACCGAATATTCGGCGGCCGCCCCGAACGCGCCCCGAACAATCATGGGGGTTGCCGCAATCGATTCGATTTGCAGCCCCCGCACTCCCTGGTAGGTGAAGGGCGATAGTAGGCGTTGCACCCCGCTGACCATTGCTACCAGGGCCGACAATCCGATGATTGTGCCCACAAACACCGCAATGTACCAATAGGTTGCTTTTCGCCTATAGCCGCGCACCAGGCCGATGGCCAGCACTCCCGGCCATAGCTTAATCATGGTTGCTGTTCCCAGCAGCGCCGAGCTGATCCGCGGATAGTAGAACAATAACAAGGCTGTCACCCCCACCAGCACTGCGGGAACCAGGTCGAGTCGTTGCACCGAAACGTGCCCGGTGCACACCGCGAACACCGCCCAAAACCCGGCAGCCAGGATTTGGGACTTCCGGGATCTGGCCGCGCCACTGTTGAGCAGCAGCACGAAAAACAGGGCATCAATAACCATGCAAAACCCACCAAACATTGCAAGATAGTGTTCGGTGCTGCGGTGGCTAAACCAAAACACCACATGTGCCGGCCAGGTGCCTACTGCCGGGTATTCCGTCAAGCCGTCAGGAAACTCGCCTCTGAGCGACGAAAAATAGTAGCGGATATCCCCCTCGGGCATTTCGGTGGTGGCGAGAATCCCCAGGAGAAGCATGTGGCAGATGAACCACCAAACCCATAGTCCTACCCGGTCGGTGGGCCGTAACTGTGATTGGGAAAACGCTAACGATGAGGGTGGCGGTGGGGTAGCAGCAGGAGTCATTGTGGACATAGTGAAATCTAACGAGCCTTTATCAATCGATCCTTGGTAGAACTTATGGCGCATATGATGTTGTTTATTGCAGTCTTGTTGCTCATCATGGGGATTAGCAACTCACACCACCCCCGATTGGTGATAATTATCACTTAATCACTGGTGCTAACGCACGTGTTATCAACATTATGCGGTGCTCAACCTCACCGCATTATATCCTTAACCCCACACAGCCCCATGCGTAGGCCCCGACCCTCAAGTGTGAAGGAAATCCATGACTCACCCCACCGATTACCCGGGAACCCACCAGCCGAAAATTGCGGCGATTCTCGACATTGAACAACTCGACCGCTATATTTTCCGCGGCCCCGTCATCCCTACCACCTTTACCCGCACCTTCGGTGGCCAGGTTGCGGCCCAGGCCCTCGCCGCCGCCATCC
>CAJZGD010000133.1 GCA_915275065.1 uncultured Corynebacterium sp.
CCGGCGCGCGGGCTTCCACTGGTCGCGTTAGGCATCATGATGGGGGTTGTGCTCACGGCCTGCACCCCACCATCGGTGCAGGAGAAACTGCCCGCGGCCATGGGGAACGCCACCCCCGCGCTTTCTCCGGCCATGGTTGATGCGCCGGCCGGTGAGGTGATATCGCTGCCGGAGCAGCTGGCGAAGGTGACGGAGTTGGATCATATTGGGGAAATCGTTGCGGTCCGCGCCGGGGCCGTGGTGGGTGTGGGCACGGTGGACCAGTTGCGCGCCGGGCGGCTGGTGATGGTGCCGGTGGATGCGGCCTGCGGGGATATCAGCGCGGCGCCGGCGTCGCACGAATTCGTTTTGGGCTGCCCCGACGGGGTGTATGGCATTCCGACGAGCGTCGCCGATGCTGCCGACGACGCTGGGGGCGCGGGGGATGCGGCCGGCGAGGAGAGTAACGGGGGTAAGACTGCTGAGCTGCCGACGGCCGACCCGGTGCTGCTTCAGGCCACTGACCAGCCGGTGACGGCGGTGGTCAAAACCACCAGTGGGATGATTTTCGCCGGTAGTTCGGATCGGGAAGACGTGGACGTGTACCAGGACGGGGAAAAAACCACCATTCGGGTGGAGGATCCCACGGACGCCATGATTGCGGTGCCGGTTTCTGGCGGTGAGGATTCGGTGTATCGGATCAATCGGCGGACCACGATCATCCAAAACATTAATGTGGCCGACAAGTCGGCGGGCGCGGTGCTGCGCGTGGGCTTGGGTGTGGGAACGATCACCCCGGGGGCTGAGGGGATGGCGTTGGCGACGGACACGATCGGGAAGCAGTTCGGGGTGTATCTGACCCATGATGTGATTCGGCTGCACCAAACCACCCCCACCACCGGTGCGCCGTGGGCTATCGCGTGGGATGATAAGCGGCAGCAGGTGTGGGTGGCCACCACGGATGATAATAAAATCCGGCGGTATCAGCTTGGTTCGGGCCAAGGCGAGGAGTTGGAAGCCTATAATTCTATTGAAAACACCCAATCGCTTGTGGCGTTACCTGATGGCACGATCCTCGCGGCCTCCGCCACCGGAACTGATGTGCAGGCCATCACCCCGTAACTCCCCTATCAGCGATACTTAACTGGAAAGCACCCTATGACTTCTTATTCGATTACCCCGCACCCGTGGCGCACCAAGGCCTACGCCCTGGCGTTGAAAGGCATGTTCCGGCTGTCCCCGGAGCGGATCCATGGCATTATTTCCGCCGCCCTGCGGGTGTTGCAGGCCACTCCCCGACCGGTTAACCGGCTGGTGGGGAAGATTGTGCAGGTGAATGATCCGATCTTGTCGCAGGAAGTGTTTGGCACGGTGTTTCCGCAACCGTTGGGGTTGGCTGCCGGTTTCGATAAGAACGGGCGGTTGGCTGATGTGTGGCACACGATCGGGTTTGGTTATGCGGAGTTGGGGACGGTGACGGCGGCCGGCCAGCCGGGCAATCCCGCCCCCAGGCTGTTTCGGTTACCGAAGGATAAGGCGATTTTGAACCGCATGGGGTTCAATAATGAGGGGGCAGCGGATGTAGCGTTTCATCTGCGGCACCGGAAGAACCGCGCCGTGGTGGGGATTAATATTGGGAAAACCAAGGTAGTGGATGCGGCCGCGGCGGCGGATGATTACCGCCGGTCGGCATCACTGTTGGGGGATTTAGCGCAGTTCCTTGTGGTGAATGTTTCTTCCCCGAACACGCCCGGGTTGCGGGATTTGCAGGCGGTGGAGTCGCTGAGGCCCATTCTTCAGGCGGTGCAGGAGGCCACGAACACGCCGGTGTTGGTGAAGATCGCCCCGGATTTGTCCAATGAGGATGTGGATGCGGTGGCGGACCTGGCGTTGGAGTTGGGCTTGGATGGTATTGTGGCGACGAATACCACGATTTCCCGGGATGGCCTGGTCACCCCAGAATCGCAGGTGGCGGCCATGGGGCCGGGCGGAATTTCCGGCCCGCCGGTGGCGGATCGGGCGTTGGAGGTGCTCAAGCGGCTGCGGAGTCGGGTGGGTGATTCCCTGGTGCTCATTGGGGTGGGCGGGATTTCGACGCCAAAGGATGCGTGGGAACGCATCACCGCCGGCGCCACCCTGGTACAGGGCTACACCGGCCTGATTTATGGTGGCCTGGATTGGATTCGGGATATCCACCTGGGCATTGCCGCCCAGTTGCGGGCCTACGGACTCAATAATATTTCGGAGGCGGTAGGGTCAAACCTGCCGTGGACCCTGGACTAGCCCTCCCCCACCCCATTTATGACCCCGGGCCACGACGAGCCTGGGGTTTTGGCCATTTTGGCTAGTCGTTGCGGTACCAGCCCCAGTACACGGCGCGGGCGAGGGAATGGTAGTACAGGTTAAAACCCAGCACGGTGGGGGTGGCGTCTGCGGGAATATCAAGCCGGTCCACGTCGACCGCGTGAATGGCAAACAGGTAACGGTGGGGGCCGTGGCCGGCAGGCGGGTTGGGCCCATAGTAACCGCGGATACCGGAGTCGCCCCGCAGGGTGACGGTTTCATCAAGCCCCAGCAGCGGTTGGTCGGCCAAGCCCGCGCCGGTGGGAAGTTCCGTGACAGTTACGGGAATGTTGAATGCAGCCCAGTGCCAGAACCCGCTGGCGGTGGGGGCGTCGGGGTCGAACATGGTCACGGCAATGGATTTAGTGCCCTCCGGCAGGCCAGACCAGGCCAGCTGGGGGGACACGTTTGCCGGGGCAACATACGTGTCGGGGATGGCGTCGCCGCCTCCAAAGTCGGCGGAGGTGAGGGGGAAGTCCGGCAGGTCCCGCAGGGGCGCGTAGGGGTCGGGGCCGGGGAATCGGGGGTCTGATGCGTATGAACTCATAGGTTCATTCATACCCTACATGGTGTGATCCTGGCCGCTCCACCGGGCAAAGAGTTGCGCATATCTCCCGCCGGCGGCGACAAGGTCCGCGTGCCTGCCGTCTTCAATGATGCGCCCGGCGTCCATCACGATGATACGGTCGGCCACTACCGCCTGGTCCAACCGGTGGGCGACCACGAGGGCGGTGCGCCCCCGGGTGACGAGTTGCGCGGCCGCCTCCAGGGTGTGGGCTTGGTCAGATCCGGCTTCGGAGGTGGCTTCGTCGAGGATGAGGACGTGGGGGTTGCGGAGCAGCACCCGGGCGAGGGCGATTTGTTGCTGCACTTCCGGCATGAGCGGTACCGCACCCGCCCCCACCTGGGTGTCGAGGCCGAGGGGGAAGGCCCGGCGGAAGGCGGTACCGTTCTCGGGCAGGCCCACGGCCGCAAGGGCGTCGAGAAGCTCCCCGTCGGTGGCGGTGGGGGCCGCCATGCGGAGGTCGTCGCGCAGCGTGCCGGAGAATATGTGCACCTCCTGGCTGATGAGGGTGACGTTGCGGGCGGTCCACACGTCGGAAACCTGGGCGATGTCCACGTCGCCGACGGTGATGGTGCCGGCGGTGGGGCGCAGCAGGCCGGACATGAGGGCGGCGAGCGTGGATTTGCCTGCCCCGGATGCGCCGACGAGGGCGGTGGTGGTGCCGGCCGCCAGCGTGAGGTCGAGGGTGGGGAGCACGGGTTCGGTGGTGTCGGGGTAGGAGAATTCCAGGCCACGAATGGTGACGTCGGCGGGTTTTTCCAGGTCGGGTGCGGTGCGTTGGCTGGTTGGGGTGTAGAGTTTCGCCAGGGCGACGGCACGGCCGAGCCGGGTCATGCCTTCCTGAATGTCGTTGAAGAAGAGCATGGTGTTGAAGATTTGGGTTTCGGCCCGGACGGCGAGGAATACCGCGGCGGAGGCGGCGCCGGCGGTGATATGGTTGTGGGCGGTCAGCCAGGCGCCGAGGCCGAGGGCGGCAATCACCCACACCCCGGAAATGGTTTGGGCGAGGTGGAGCAGCCGGTTGATGTAGGGGATGCGGGTGGCGGTGGCCTGGAGGGCAGCCCAGCTTTTGGTTTGCATGCGGTCAAGCGCCCAGGCGCCGTAGCGGAATGCTTTAAAGGTGGCGAGCCCCCGGAGGGTGTCGAGCAGGGTGGCGTTGCGTTCGGCCTCGATGGCGGACACTGCGTTGGTCACCGGGGGCAGCGCCCCGATCCAGCGTTTACTGATGGGGACGAAAATAACGGCGATGACCAGGGCGAGCACACCGAACCGGTAGTCGATGAGGGTCATGGTGCCGATACTGAAGGGGAACATCAGGAGCATGAACATGACCCCGGACCCAATCTGGCTGAACTGGGTGACGGGCTGGTCAATGTCGTGGGTCATGCGGGTAATGACGTTGCCGGTGCCGAGCGCCATGACATCAGGAATGGGTGCCTGCAGGGTAGAGTTGAGGCAGTTGCGTTTCAGGTCGACGCTCATTCGGCGTAGTTTTATGCCAATAAGATAGTTTGCAAGCGAACGCAGGCAGTGGCCCACGAAGGTGGCGGCACAGGCCACGCCGACCAGGATCATGAGGGCGCGCTCCCCCGTGCCAACAATGGGGACGGCAACGCCACGGAGGACATCCACGCTGTAGCCCAGCACGTTGGCCTCCAGAATGGTGCAGGTGAGCAAGACGCAGTGCAGCGTGATAATGCCCACCCACCAGCGGCGGCTGAGTGAGTTACGGAGGCCACCGAGGTAGCGGAGGGTTTCGGCTACGGGGGCTGGCGCCAGCGAGTCATGGTGGGCGAGTTGGTGAGTCATCGGGTGTGTTCCTCTCCGGCGGCGCGGGCCCAGGTTTTCCGCCCAGATATGACCAGGGTGATGCTGTTGGCGCGCAACTGTTTTATGGCCTGCACCACGGCGTCGAGGGTGACCGCGTCCAGGCCGGTGGTGGGTTCATCAAACAGGAGCACGCGAGGGTTACGGGCGAGAGCCCGGGCCAGGGCGACACGTTGCCGCTGCCCACCGGACAGGTTGAGGCCGGCCTCGCCGAGCGGCGTGGTGGGCAACTCCCCACCCGGACCGTACCCGCCCAAACGTTCTATAATGTCGGTACAGGCGGCAGCGTCGAGGGCTGCTATCACCTGTTCGTGGGGGATATCTCCGGTGGGGTTGATATTTTCGGCAAGGGTTCCTTCGAACACGCTCACGAGATGTGGGGTGGCGAGCACCTCGTCGAGCCCGGCGAGCAGATGATAGTCGCGGTAATTATCCTCGGTGGGTTGCCACACGTGCAACCCCGGCTCCAAGGTGGCGAGGAGTTCCTCCGCTTTGCGACGCTCTTCCGTGTCGTCCCCCGACGACTGCTCGGAGTCCGCCGCCGTGGCGTCAATGAGATCGCTAATGCGGTCGCCGGCGGCGATGGCGCGCGCCCAGGTGCTCGATAACATGCCCATGGAAATACCCAACGCCTGGAGCGCCGGGCCGGCGATCATGGATATGGACACCAATTCACCCGGGGTGATCTCCCCCAGGTGGGCGAGCCAGGCGGCATAGCTGATGGTGAGAATGACCAGGAAGGTGGGCACGAGCTGGCGGAGGAAATCCATGCCGATGGACACCCGCATGTCCCGCTCCATGGCGTCGAGGACCGTGTCGCTGGTGGCGTCGAACCGGTGCTGGGTGATTTCTACCGCCCCCAGACCTTTAACCACGCGGGAGCCTTGGGCAACGTCGGTAGCAAGGCTGGCAAGCCCGGCCTCTGCCTGGCGGCGGGCTGCGGACACCCTGGTGATGGGCCTCGCGGTGACTGCCGCGGCACCGGCGGTCAACAGCGCACCCACGGGCAGCAACAGGGCGATCGTCAGGGATATGGGGGCGATACCGACGGTCGCGCCGATGAGATAGCCGATCATCATGACGGGGAATGCGGTGATTTCCCGCACGTCGGCGCAGGTTTTCGTGTCCGTGTCGACGGTGCTTAAGATCGTGCCCGGGCTGTGGCGAATATCCTGGCTACGCAGCAGCCTGGCGGTGAGGAAGAGCCGTGTGTTGTGCACCACCCGGGCGATCCCCACTTGGGTCATGCCCATTGAGGTGGTTTCGCCTGCAATGCCGAGGATCATCAGTGTGCACAATAACCCCAGCGGTAGGAGGATTTCCACAACATGGCCCGTGCCGAATGTGGCGTCGATAACGCGGCCCACGACGATTGTGGCGATGGCGCTCATACCCGACCCCACACCCTGCATGATGACCTGCCATGTCACCGCCCCGGGGTATGCCAACAGCATGTTGCTCGCCACCCGCTTGCCACCATCCCATGTATCGGGGCGGAGGCTGTGGTCGGTAGTGGGTGGTTGGTCTGGGGCGAACCATCGCCAGGCTATCCCCCGCCTGAATGGTTTTGGTTGTGATTCTGATGGGTGTGCTGTCATCATTATTAACAGTAACAGCTTTGCCACCAACGAAATTTTGGGGAGTTTTACCTGCTGATTTGCCTTATTGTTGGTTTTTCGCTTAAAGTGTAGCGAGTGCCCAGCCGATATGGCTGAAACCACATCCTAAGCCCGGGTGGCGGAATGGCAGACGCGCTAGCTTGAGGTGCTAGTGTCCTACTAATGGACGTGGGGGTTCAAGTCCCCCCTCGGGCACACATGATGACCCCAACTGTTGCAGGTTGGGGTTTTTGCTTTACGACGCTCCCCCGTACGCCAGCATGCGCACATACCTTTTATACACTGACACCGACATTACGCTCAGTAGCCTCTCACCCACTACTGGGAAGCATCAGGAACCTGCACCACCGGCTGGCCGGACATAATAGCATTGTGATTAGCCCCATCCTGGACCATGTGCTCTGGCCCCAAAACCTCACCGAAGCATGGGAAGAGACCACACCAACACGCGACAAGTCACATGCTCCAGTGACCAAATAAACCCCGAGATTGCAAAAGAAAGTCTTGCTCAATGTATTCCGAATATATGTTTTGGCGAAGAATGCCTGACGAAAAGAACATGCTCACCACCCTGCGTCACCAGGTAGCGCAAGATAACAACCTGCGTTTCTATATTTTCTTCAAGTTCGAGACGCTGCAAAAATTTTCCGACATGACACGCCAATACGGTGGCGCACTGCTCTGGCATTGGGATTTTACAG
>CAJZGD010000134.1 GCA_915275065.1 uncultured Corynebacterium sp.
GCCGGGGTGAGCGAGACCGCGGCCCGGGTGTGTATCACGGCAACAGCAACGTCGAAGGCATGGAATACTGCGGGACTCAAGTGCGCGCAGATTATTTTCAGCAACGCGGACGATGAGCGGATGTGGCAAGGACTGACGAACGCAACGAAGGATGGGGCGTCGATTCTGGGGTTGGTGGCTGCGGAGGCCGCATACCGGTCGGGCCGGGAGTTCCTGGATGCGGAATTGGAGTATTTGCAGGCGAATCGGGATTTTTTGGTGGCGGAGTTGCCGAATGCGTTGCCTGGGGTGAAGCTGCGGGTGCCGGAGGCAACCTATTTGTTGTGGCTGGATTTGTCCGAGACGGATATTCCGGGGAATAAGGCCACGTATTTGTTGGAGCATGCGAAGGTTGCGGTGAATGATGGTGCCTGGTTTGGGGAGATCGGCACCGATTGTGTCCGACTGAATTTCGCCACGTCACGGGAAATTCTGCATCAGGCGCTGACCCGTATAGCATCTATGAGGAAGTAACTATTGTGCTGCCCCCAAAGGAGGACTGATGTCCAAACGAGCGCTGTTTGCTATTGCGCTTATGTTGTTTTCCATGTTTTTTGGTGCGGGGAATCTGATTTTCCCACCAATGTTGGGGGCTAATGCGGGTGATAATTTTGTGCCCGCGGTGACAGGGTTCCTCATCAGTGGGGTGGCGTTGCCGGTGTTGGCGATTATTGCTATTGCGTTGTCGGGGCAGGATATTCGGGCGTTGGCGGCCCGGGCGGGCACGGTGTTTACCATCGTGTTTTCTATAGCGATTTATTTGTCGATCGGCACGTTTTTCGGGATTCCCCGAACGGGGGCGGTGAGTTTTTCCACGGCGGTTTCCCCAGTCACCGGGTGGGAGAGCACGCCGGCATCGGTCGGGTTTAACCTGGTGTTTTTCGCGGTGGCAACCTGGTTGGCGTTGAACCCGTCGGGGCTGGTGGATCGGCTGGGGAAGGTGCTCACCCCGGCGTTGTTGGCGCTGTTGGTGGTGTTGATTGTGCTGTCGCTGTTCCAGCTGCATAATCCGGGTACCGCCCCCACCGAGGAGTATGCCGCGTCGCCGTTTCCGGCGGGGCTAATGGAGGGCTATTTCACCATGGATTCGCTGGCGGCGTTGGCATTTGGCATTTTGGTGATTTCGGCGATTAAGGAGCAGAAGATCGCTAACCCGCTGCCCGGCACCACCATGGCGGCGTTGGGGGCGGGCGCACTGTTGGGCACTATTTATTTGGGGTTGGCCATCATGGGGTCGCGGATTCCCGAGGGGCAGTCGTATAAGGATGGGGCAACATTATTGTCGCACGCATCGTTGCAGGTGTTGGGGTTCCCGGGCCAGGTGGTGTTGGGGGGCGTGGTGTTATTGGCATGCTTGACGACGGCGGTGGGGCTGCTCGCAGCAACCAGCGAGTTTTTCAACTATTTGGTGCCGAAAATCTCGTATCGGACCTGGCTGATGACATTTGCGGTGGTGTCGTTTGGGATTGCCAGCGGCGGCCTAGAGACGGTGATTAGCATTGCCACCCCCATCATTGTGTTTATTTATCCGGTGGCGATGACGGTGATCATTGTGACGCTCATCGGGGCGGTGGTGAAGCCGATCCTGCCGCTGTATTGGGGGTTTGCAATCCCCGCATGGGGCGTGTTCTTGTGGTCGGTGGTGGACAAGATTGTGACATTGCAGTCGGGGGCGCCGATTGAGCTGCCGTTGGTTAATGCGGATTTCACGTGGCTTGCCCCGGCCATTGTGGGCCTGGCCGTGGGGGCAAGCATTGATTTCTTCCGTAAGGAGGATTGTCAGCGGCGGATTGCGCGGACGAATGAGAAGATTCGGACGTGGAACAGCATTAAGATCGTCCGGGAAACGGATCCGGTTTAAGGCAGCCGGCTAGTCCCGCCAAATGACCCGCACTCCCCGATGGTAGAGGGCATCGGCGAATTGGGTGGGGGTCATAGTGGGCCCAGTGGGGAATGAAAAGGTGTAGTCGGCATAATTTTTTTCATCGGTGATGGGATGGTCCGGTAAGAGCATGCCGTCGGCGCCTTGATGAAAAAGGTATCCTACCTGGAGTTGGTTGGTGGGGAACCGGACTCCGGTTTCGGTGATGTGGACTTCGTTATTGTCAATTGTGAGAATGGGTCGGCGAGATCGCCGAAAATTGGTTATTATTCCCCAAACGCTTAATAACACTCCTACCAAGGGGACTGTGAGGGATATGAGAACGAGAGTAAGCCACCAGCCTTGGGCGTCGATAAGCAAGGTGCCCAATAATGTGGCGGTCAGGCACATGATGCTCAATAGGATCATGGTGCACACGGCGGTGCGGGAACGGAAGAAACTTTTTGTTGAGGTACGCAGCACAATCGTCACAGAACTTAATTTATTCCACAGCGGCGGTGAGTCTTAGATAATCATGCAGAAAATAGCAAAAATTCTTTTTTCGACCGGGTTGGTGGGGTTGCTTGCGGCATGTTCCGCAGGTAGTACGGCCAGCAGCGGTGTGGGGGACGCGGTGGTCGACACCCCGGCAACGTCCGCCGCACACACAATTGTGGTGGGTACCACGGCCCCGCCGGCATCGTTGGACTTTACGACGACCTCCGGCGCGGCAATCCCACAGGCCCTCATGGGCAATGTGTACGAGGGCCTGGTGCGCATCGACCAGGACAGTACCATCCAACCGCTGCTGGCCACCTCGTGGGAGCTGGACGATGCCGGCACCACCTACACGTTTCACCTGCGGGAAGGCGTGAAATTCTCCAATGGGGACGAGTTCACCGCGGACACCGCCAAGTTTTCCATCGACCGGGTGGCGGACTGGAGCAATGGGCTGAAAGCCAGCATGTCCGTGGTGGACCACACCGAGGTGGTCGACCAGCACACCCTTAAGGTTGTGTTGAAACAACGTTCGAACGGGTGGCTATGGTCCATGGGCACCCTGGTTGGGGCGATGATGACCCCCAACGGGGTGGCGAACCTGGCCACCAAACCGGTAGGCACCGGGCCCTATGTGGTCGACAAGTGGGCGGTGGGCACCTCACTCACCATGGTGGCCCGACCGGACTATTGGGGTGGGGAAATCGCCAACGACCGGGCGGTCTTCCGCTATTTCGGGGATGCGATTTCCCTCACCAACGCGGTGCGATCCGGCACCATTGATGCAGCTATCGGCCTGCAATCCCCAGAATTATTGGAGTCGTTACAGGCGGATAATAATCTCGTCGTTGAGGTGGGCAGCACCAACGGTGAGGTGATACTCAGCATGAATAATAAGCGCGCCCCCTTCACCGATGTGCGGGTGCGGCAGGCCGTCATGTACGGGGTGGATCGGCAGGCGATCATCGACACCACGTGGGAGGGCTACGGGGTAGAGACCGGGGGCACACCGGTGCCACCCACCGACCCCTGGTACACCGGGGAAAGCGAATACCAGTTCGACCCGGCGCGGGCGCGGGAGCTCATGGCCGAGGCCGGGGCGGTGGGCACGGAAATCACCCTCTCGGTGCCGTCGCTCCCCTACGCCCAATCCGCGTCGGAAATCCTGTACTCGCAACTGTCGGACATTGGCTTCAAAGTGAAGATCGAGTCGACGGAGTTTCCGGCCGTGTGGCTCGCCAAGGTACTCAAGGGGAAAAACTACGACATGTCGCTCATCGCCCACGTCGAACCGCGGGACATCCCCCACCTGTTCGGCAACCCCGACTACTACCTGGGCTTCGACAGCCCCAAGGTGCGGGAGCTTCTGGCGGAAGCAGATGCGGCGCCGGAAGACGAATATGCGGAGCTCATGCAGCAGGCGGTGGTAGAAATCATGGCGCAGGCCGGGGCGGACACCCTATTTAACCTGCCCATGATCGTGGTCACCCACAACGGCATCACCGGGATTCCGCGGAACTCCGTCGCCGACGGGTTAGTGCTGTCCGGCGTGAAGAAGGAGGCATAGGACAATGATGCTGAAACGAATTGGGGCGAACACGCTGCGCTACCTGCTGACCCTACTGGTGGCGAGCCTGGTGATTTTCATTGCGCTGCGGGTCATCCCCGGCAACCCTGCTGAGGTGGCCCTGGGGGTGACCGCCACGGACGAGTCAGTGGCGAAACTGTCGGCCACCATGGGGATCGACAAGCCCCTGTGGCAACAATACGTCACCTGGGTGCAGGGCCTGATCACCGGCAACCTGGGCATGTCGCTCACATCGGGTGCGGACATTTCCCCCCTGGTGTTCGACCGGCTCCAGGTGTCAATCATCCTGGTGGGGTGCGCCATGGTCATGGCCCTGGGGTTGAGCATTCCCCTGGGGGTGTGGGCGGCAAGGCGGGCCCGCAAATGGGACGGGGTGGCCATCACGGTGCTCAGCCAGATCGGCATCGCCATCCCCAGCTTCCTGGCGGCCATCCTCCTGGTGGCCTGGTTCGCGGTGCGGCTCAAATGGGTGCCGGCCAACGGTTGGTCCGTGCCCAGCGAAGACTTTGGGGGGTTCGTGGCCCGACTGATACTCCCGGTGATTTCGCTGGGCATTGTGCAGGCAGCCATTATGACCCGCTACGTGCGGTCGGCGGTGCTCGACGTCATGGATGAGGATTTCATGCGGACCGCCCGGGCAAAAGGCCTCAGCCCCGGGCAGGCGCTCATGGCCCACGGGCTGCGAAACGCGGCGCTGCCGGTGCTCACGGTCACCGGGCTGCAAATCACCAACCTCCTCATCGGGGCGGTGGTGATCGAAAAAGTATTCGTCATCCCCGGACTGGGCAGCATGCTCCTGCAGGCGGTCACCGACCGGGACCTGCCGACGGTACAAACAATTGTGATGGTTCTAGTGATCTTCGCGGTCGTCGTCAACGCCATGGTGGACGTGGCGTATGCGGTGGTGGATCCGCGAACCCGAAGCGAGGTGACAGCATAATGACGATCATGAAAAAACTCCCCATCGCCGGCTGGATTGGTGGGGCAATCGTGTGCGTAGTAATCCTCATGGCGCTGGTGTCGTGGGTATGGACCCCCTACGATCCGCTGCACGCCTACCCAGAGGTACGGCTCCAGTCCAGCAGCCTCCAGCACTGGTTAGGCACCGACCGGTTCGGGCGGGACGTGCTCTCCCAAATCATGGTGGGGGCCCGAATCACCCTGGCGGTCGGCGTGGTGGCCGTCGTGGTGGCCGCGGCCATCGGCGTGCCCCTGGGCGTGATCGCCGCCATGCGGCGGGGCACGGTGGAGGCCATCATCATGCGCTCATCGGACCTACTGTTGGCGTTCCCGGGCTTATTGCTGGCAATCATCGCCACCGCCATGTTTGGGGCGACAACGCTCACCGCAATGGTGGGCATTGGGCTAGCGAACGTGCCTGGGTTTGCTCGGATCTCCCGAGCGGCGGCGCTCACGGTCATGTCGCTCGACTATGTGGCGGCCGCCCGAACGGCGAAACGCGGCAGCCTGTACATTGCCACCCGGCACGTGCTGCCGAACATCACCGGGGTGATTATTGTGCAGGCGTCGGTGTCGTTCGCGCTGGCCATCCTCGCGGAGGCGGGGCTGAGCTTCCTGGGGTTGGGAACACCACCGCCAGACCCCAGCTGGGGGCGGATGCTCCAGTCGGCGCAATCATCACTCACCACCGCCCCCTACCTGGCGGTGTGGCCGGGGTTGGCGATCGCAATCACGGTGTTGGGTTTTAACTTATTAGGCGATGGGCTGCGGGACCTTTACGATCCGCGGTTACGAGACGAGAGGCACAACTAGGATGACGGTGTTGCAGGTCAAATCATTATGCGTCAAGGATGTGGTGCATGATGTGGCGTTTTCCATCGCGCCGGGCGAGCGGGTGGGCCTGATTGGGGAGTCCGGGTCGGGCAAAACCCTCACGGCGATGTCGGTGATGCGGCTGATGAGATCATCCGGGGAGATTCGCCTGGGTGAGGATCGGCTGGATTTACTGTCGGAGCGGGATTTATGCACGATTCGGGGCAAGCGGGTGGCCATGATTTTTCAGGAGCCCATGACCGCGTTGAATCCGCTCATGAAGGTGGGCAAACAGGTGGCGGAGGCGGTGCTCACGCATTTGCGGGTGACAAAACGCCAGGCCATGGCGCGGGCGGTTGAGCTGTTGGGGAAGGTGGAGCTGCCGGCGAATATGGCCAATCGGTACCCGCACCAACTGTCGGGCGGGCAGCGGCAGCGGGTGCTGATCGCCATGGCGTTGGCGCACGACCCGGAGCTGCTTATTTGCGACGAGCCCACCACGGCGTTGGATGTGACCAGCCAGCGGGCCATTGTGGAGCTGATTTTAAAGCTGGTGGCGGAGCGCGGCACCGGGCTGCTGTTTATCACCCACGACCTGGGTTTGGTCGCACAAACATGCGAGCGGGTGTTGGTGATGAAGGATGGTCGGGTTGTGGAAGAGGCCCCCGTCGACAAGCTTCTTACCGCACCCGAACAGCCGTACACGCGTTCGCTTATCGACGCCTCAACGCTGCCGGATCCCCGCCCGGCAAACCGGTCGGACGAGGTGGTCATCACCGCAACAAATCTGACGAAAAAGTTCAAGTCCACCACCGCGGTCGACGACATTAGCTTCACCGTGTCCCGGGGGGAACGCCTGGGGATCGTCGGTGGGTCAGGATCCGGGAAGACCACCACGCTCAAGCTTCTTGCTGGTCTCACCCGGCCCACGAGCGGCACGGTGAGCATGTCGGAGTCGATGCACATGGTGTTCCAGGACCCCATGGGATCGCTCAACCCACGAATGCTGGTGCGGGACATCATTGCGGAAACCCTGCCCATTCCCGACACCGAACGCATCGCCGAGGTACTCACCGAGGTGGGGTTAGAGCCGGACATGATGACCCGGTATCCGCACGCGTTTTCGGGCGGGCAACGGCAACGGGTGTTCATTGCCCTCGCGCTCATCCATAACCCGGAGTTATTATTCTTCGACGAGCTCACGTCAGCGTTGGATCCCCAGTCACGCCTGAAGAGTTGGGATATTTTGCGGG
>CAJZGD010000135.1 GCA_915275065.1 uncultured Corynebacterium sp.
CGACGCTCTTCCGATCTCTCGCCCCCGTCAAGGTTGCCGTCCTGCCGCTGTCGAAGAAAGACACCCTGCTGCCCACCGCCGAGGCGATTGCCGCCGACCTGCGCAAGCTCTGGAACGTCGACTACGACACCGCCGGCGCCATCGGCCGCCGCTACCGTCGCCAAGACGAAATCGGCACCCCGTTCTGCGTCACCGTCGACTTTGACAGCCTTGAGGACCGGTCCGTGACCGTCCGGGAACGCGACACCATGGCCCAGGAGCGGGTCGCCATCGACGAGCTGCCCGCCTACCTCGGCGCCCGCCTGGTCGGCTGCTAATCACCGCTGCTTATCGACGGAAGGAACCACATCACATGGAATACACCAGCTGGGGAAACCGCGGCAAAGCCGGTGACACGAGAATCATTCACCTGTTCGAAAAATCGGATGGGGATATTGCAACCTTCCCCCAGGTTGGCACCGGCGACGCCACCGTGGGTGAGGCCACTTGGCAGCTCACCAGCACCCCCAACACACTCACCGCCGTCCTGCCCGAGGGCGTCACCTACACTGCCACCGTGCCGGCGAAAAAATTCAGCCGGGCCAAGGAAATCGCCATTGATTTCGGCGACAAGCAGGTGCAGGCCATCAACGAGGCCGGCGCCGACTGGGTGTATGTGGATGCCGCCGACAAGAAGCTCGGCCAATTCTCCGGCGGCAACAACGGGGTACGCCGGTCAATCACCGAATTTGAACCCGATGTTGCCCTCACCCACGACGAACAGGTGTTCTTATCGTGGGTGACCCGCACCATGCTGGAATCCCGGCTTGCGGTCACCACCATGATCGCCACCATGAGCCTGCTGCTCATGATTCCCGTGGCGCTATTCGCCTTCATCGCATAACTTTTCGGTAATCTGTGGAACATGACAGCCCACACCTATAGTTGGGTGGGCGACACATTCTACGATGATCGTCGCCACCCCATCGCCACGGTCGCTGGTCACCAGCTCACCGTGGGCGATACCACCTACCGCATCACCAAAACCGGTGGTCGAGACTTTCGCCTGCGGGCCGACGGTGGGGGAGTGACCTTCATTTTCACCACGGCCGCGCTCACCACCAACCGGCTCGAAGCCATGTGCGGCAGCCGGCATTATATTCTGCGCCGACCCCGCCCCTGGAATCCCGCCCGCACCATCACTACCCGCGACGGCACCAATTACGGCACCATCACCCGCACCTTCAGCCCCCGCGGCGGTGCCGCCATCAAAGTCGAGCTGACCAGCGCCGACATTCCCAGCGCACACCTGGCGTTCCTGGCCTACGGTTGCAAGCTTGTCGACGCCGACACCACCAACATTAAAATCTGATCTCCGTAGGTGGCCGGAACCCTACCGCTTCGGCCACCTGCAGGCTAGAAGCTGCCGCCGCCCCCACCGCCGCCGCCGAAGCTGCCGCCACCACCGCCAATGTTAAACCCGCCACCGGACGAACCGTAGGAACCAAACCCGCTGCGGTGATGATCATTCATCATCTCGTTAAACAGTGCGCCGGCGACGAAACTCCCCGCGCTGCTGCCACTCGAATTATTCTGCCGCATCTCATTATCAACATCCCGCTGAGCCGCCCGCAGTGCCGCCTGCGCCTGGGTCGTGGCATGCCGGGCATAGTTGATGGCATCCCGGGTTTGCGACGTCCGGACCGCCACGGCCTTCTCAAACGCCTGTTCCGCATCGGCCAACTTGGTGCGCGCATCCGAACGCACATACCGGCCCCGGCTGGAAATAAAGTCCTGCGCCGCCCGGATTGCCGTCTGCGCCGCGGCGCTCTGCTGGTCAAACACCTGCAGAACCCGGGCATGGTCCGTAATCCCCGACTGGATTTGCTCCAGCATCTCATCCAACTGTGAATCCATGTCCGTCAGCTGTGTCCACGCCGTCAGCGGATCATGATCCTTGATGTTTCGGGCATTCTGGAGCGCCCCCCGGGCCCGCGTAAGGGTATTCGACACCGCATTCCAATCCAACTGGGTGCCCTGCGCCACACCCTGGGATTTAATCGCCTCGCCCTGCGCGATCTCCCCCTCAATCTCGGCAATCAGCGCATCCAGGTTCGCCTGGGCCGCCGCAATGTCCGACCGGGCCGACTCGATTGCCTTCAGCATCCGATCCGCCTGTTGAATGTCCGTCTCCGCGATACGGATTGCCTCGATCAGACCGGCCTGCTCGCCGGCTGGCCGCGCAGCCAAGTCCCGGCCCACATCAATCTGCTTCTCTGCCTCCGCCAATGCTGCCTGCGCGATCTCCACATTATGGTTGATCGACGACAAGGTTTCCGCCGGGAACGACCGTCGCAAATCCGCCATCTGCTCCATTGCCGGCGCGATCCGGGTCTGCAAATCCACCGTGGACTGCGTGAGCCGCTCCAGCGTTTGCGGCGCATTCACCAGGAGATTACGCATGTCCGCAAAATTCTTCGCCTCCTGATCCAGGACATCATCAGCCTGCCCACACGACGAAATGATCTCAATCAGCAATGATCGCTTATCGAACTCGCTCGCGTACTTCCGATCATTAATCTGCTGCTGAATCGCAAACGCCTTCTGCAACGTGCCCTGCGAATGCTGCAACGCCTGCGTGAACCTTCGGGTTCGCTCCGTTCCGAACTCGCTCACTGAAATATCCAATTCCGCCTGCGCTGCCTTAATCGACTCATCGGTGCTGACCAGTTCCTCCTTCGCCAACTGCTCCAACACCGTCGTACTCAACTGGCTCAATGCTGCTGTGTCCTTAGGATCCAAGGCGCGCCCCTGCTCCACAGCCTTCGCCGTGTCCCGCTTGGACTTCCGCCGCGCCGCATACACTGCACCGCCGCCTGCCGCCCCCAGCAGACCCATGCCACCCAGCAAGATCGCCGCTCCCACAGCAGCCGACCCCTTTGAGTCGCTTGACGACGAACTGCCGTCCGCCACCTGCTGTGCGGTAGTGATAAACGACGATGCCGCCCCCGCCCAATCATGCTGCCGCAAATGTGACACCACCGCGGTATCTACCTGCTTAAACGACTTGGCGGTAAACGCCTCACTATAGGCATACCCATACGTATTCGACCCCACCGCCAATAAAATATCGTAGCGGCTGGCGGCTATCGGCTTGAGCGCCTGCGTGGCCCACTCCTGCGCATCCATTCCGGGCGGGAACGAATCCACAAACACAATATAGGCAATCCCATCGGTCTTATGCCGATAATCCTGGGCCAACTGATTGATGGAATCTATTTCCTCTTGGCTTAACCTGCCCGCCTGATCCGTCACTCCCATTGATAACTTAGTGGCCGTACTCGTTCCCTGGGCCTGCACAAACACGCGTTCCCCAGCCAAAGCAAACGGTGAAATACCTATACCCACCGTCATTGCGCACAACACAGCGGCGGCGGGGCGCAGCAGGGGAAAACGTCGAAAAGCTAGTCGTCGATTCATGACCTAAATACTAGTCGGAAACGCTACCCGTCATGTACCGCCAAAAGGTGGCACACTAGGAATATGAAATCACGCACCACAGCCATCATCACCAGCCCGATCCTGCTCGCCATCACCAGCATTCTCGTTCGCGGAAGGTTCCGACCCACCAACACCCGCCACCGGTTTGACACCATTCTCGTGCTCGGCACCGCACAATACGGCGGGGTGCCATCGCGGCAGTTCGCCGCCCGACTCCGCTGGGCTGCGGAACTGTGGCACATGCACGGCACCCAAAACATCATCACCGTCGGTGGGAAACTCCCTACCGACACCACCACCGAAGCCGAAGTCGGCCGTAACTACCTGCTGCAAGCCAAAGTTGACCCCGACTGCCTCATCCCCGTCCCCGAAGGCAACGACACCCTTGGCTCCTACCACGCAGCCCTCGAACGGCTAGGCGACGACTACCACGGCACCATCCTGATCGTCACCGACCCCAACCATGCGCTCCGCGCCGAACTGCTTGCCAAACAGATTGGGATGAACGCCCGAGTATCACCCACACCCTACTGTCCGGCAATCTTCCCCACCAAAGGATTCTTCTGGACCCTATCGCACGAAGTTGGGGGCCTGATCGTCGTTGCCGCCACCGCCATCCTGGGCCGCAAACGAGCCGCAACCGTCGAAGACCTACTGCGCTACGCCCAAGGCATCCTCCGGCCATCCCGCATCCACCGCCACAACGTGCTGCGCGCCAACCAACAGACCGCACACGAGCTGGCCCACGAATCGGCAAGCAAACCCGCCGATAAATAAACCCGCTACCTAGGCATCATCATGTACCACTACACCGACCACGACATCGCCCGCATGTACCACGAACCCGCCAAGCGCAGCATGCTCGTCTCCCACCAGGACGAGCGCGGCCCCTTCGCCCGCGACCGCGCCCGGGTCCTCCACAGCGCCGCCCTCCGCAGCCTAGCCGACAAAACCCAGGTCGTGAGCCCCAAGGAAGGCGACACGCCCCGCACCCGCCTCACCCACTCCCTCGAAGTCGCCCAAATTGCTCGGGGCATCGGCGCCGGCCTCGGCCTCGACCCCAACCTGTGCGAAATGGCCGGCCTCACCCACGACATCGGCCACCCACCCTACGGACATAACGGGGAACACGCCCTCAACGAACTGGCGGTACACTGCGGCGGTTTCGAAGGCAACGCCCAAACGCTACGCATCCTCACCAGGCTAGAACCCAAGGTCCTCGACGCCCGCGACCACTCTTACGGCCTCAACCTCACCCGTGCCGCCCTCGACGCCGCCTGCAAATACCCCGTCACAAAAACCAACCCCGATGGCACCACTAACCGCAAATACAGCTGCTACGACGAGGACCGGCAAATCTTAGAGTGGGTGCGCGACGGGCACACCGACGGTCGAGCCGCAATGGAAGCCCAGGTCATGGACTTCGCCGACGATATCGCCTACTCCGTCCACGATGTGGAAGACGGCATTATATCCGGCCGCATCCACCTCAACGCGCTCTGGGACCAGGAAGCACTGGAATCCCTGGGGGCCAGCGGCGAGACCGCGTTTGGGGTATCTGCCGACCGCCTTGTCGACGCCGGTGGGTGGCTGCGCAACCTACAGGTGGTGGCGGCCGCAGCCGAATTCGACGGCAGTCTTCGCGGCCGCCGCAATCTCAAGGCCATGACCTCGGAACTCGTGGGTCGCTACGTGGGCGCCATCATCGAAGAAACCATCGCCCACCCCAACAACCAGGCAGGGGAGGGCGGCGATATGAGCGCCGAGCATGGCGTCAATCCTGGCCATGCTCGCCTTGGTCGTATTCACGGCGACCTTATTGTGCCCGACCAGGTGTTGGCCGAGGTCACCCTGCTAAAATCCCTCGCCGTCCTCTACGTCATGAACACCCCGGAACGCAAGGAACGACAACGCAACCAACGCGAACGAGTCGCTATGGTGTTCGAATACTTGACGGCGGGCGCGCCGGGTGCGCTCGACCCGATGTTTCAACTGTGGTGGGAGCAGGCGGAAGACGCGGCGGCCCGGGAGCGGGTGGTGATAGACCAGATCGCATCCATGACGGAATCCCGGCTGGCCCGGGTGGCGCAGGCGGCGCGGGACGCGGGCGACATGGACGTGGTGTGAGTGGTGGTTGTGGGTTTTGGGTGCCGGCGGGGCGGAAAACTGTAGCGCTTTCAGGGGGTCGTTCTGGCTAAAACACCATGATGGTGGTGACGGAGTATGTCGATGCTTGGCGACGCTTCCTTCGGTGATTGAATAGGCTTCATGGTATGAAACCAATTGATGATCCCCAAGAGTTTCAGCGAATCATGGCGGCTCGTAACCGGATTGCGGCTAGCCAGCGTGCGTTGTCCAGGAAATGGATTTCAGGCACCGGGGTGTTTGCGATGGCGGCGGAAGGCATTGTGCATTTCGTAGATGATGAGTACAAGCTTTTTGCTGATGCTTTTCGCGCCGAAGCACCCGGGCGCTTGTTCGGGGTTTCTAACGAAGATGGGCCTCCGGGGTGGGATCATGCTGTGATGGTGGAGCAGTCAACTGAGGACGAATTTGAGCAGCTTGAAACAGAATTCTATGGTCAGTACTTTCTGCTGTTCTCCGAAGATGAGCGGCACGCGGTGTTATTTACTCAGGCGGATTACAAGCTCATTGCCGGCCCGTTGTCGTTTTTGCACCGGTTCTTCCCGGATCTTTCCGCGCAGAAGCAGGAGTTTATCGAGTTCAAGAATGAAGAGCTTTCCTATAGACACACTGTCGGGTACGAACAAGCCATGGAAACCGCTGCCCGATTCATGGACTGGCTGGATTGAGATCAAACGTTGGGTTGCTTGGAGCGCGTTATCTGCCGTGATGGTTTCTGGCAAACTGGGCTGCGTTTCTCTGTGGATGAATGGGCTTCAGCGATATGCAGATAGTTGATGACGCCGAAGAGTTGGGAAAGATCCTGAGAATCCGAAATCGGATATCGGCTAGCCAATCGGTGTTGTCCAGGAAGTGGATTTCGGATACCGGGGTGTTTGTGATGGCTGCGGAAAATGCCGTGCATTTTGTGGATGGTGAGGATGATATTCTTGCTGATGCTTTTTGCGCTGAAACTTCTGGGCGGCTCATTGGCGTGCGGAATGACCATGACATTACCGAAGACCATGCGGTGATTGTGGAGCCGACCCCGGGGGATTTTGACTTATTGAAGCTTATTCAGTCGCTGGGAAAACTCATCTACACGAACAGATAGAAAACCAGAAAGAAAATGCTATCTAGCTTGGTCTTCCTTACTTACAGAGACTAGTCATGTTTGGGAATGCTGAATAAGCTTCATTGGGTCGAGAATTCATTGGCCAATTTTTCTTGCTGTTCTCCGAGGATGAGCGGCATGCGGTGCTGTTTACCGCTGCGGGAGAATATAAGCTCATCGCCGGTCCGCTGCCATTTCTTCGCCGTGTTTTCCCGGATCTTTCCGCG
>CAJZGD010000136.1 GCA_915275065.1 uncultured Corynebacterium sp.
CCCGCGCCTACCTGCGCTCCGCCACCCAACCGGCGCCCCGGCCGGTGCTCGCCCTCCTGGCGGCGGTAATCAGCAACCCGGCGGCGCTAGAAAGCCTGAACCAGCGCTATACCACGTGGCAACGCCGGCTCAACCATGATGGCATTCCCCCGCACGTCGCCACCCTTGTCCGCTGCGCCATAGACGGCCTGTGGTTGGCGGAAACCTTCGACCTGGCCGCCCCGAACCCCGCCACCCGCAGCCGCATGCTCGCGGAACTAGAAAAGCTCATCAACTAGCGGCCGCGGTGCCGCAAGGTTCGGCGTCGTTAAGCATGCAATTATTGCCAGCGAACGTTTTCCAAATCCACGCCGTGCGCTTGGGCGTTGGCCTCAATAATGTCACGCAGCCACACTGCCAGGCCGTCGGCGAACCCGTCGTAGTACTGCTTGAACCGGGGGTCGGCAACATAGCTGCGGGCCAAAATCACGTGCTTGGAGTGGGTCACCGGGAACCAATCCAGCGACTCCCGGGCCAGCTCCGCCAGCTCATTGGCCTCTGCGGAACCCGGCTTCACACCCCGCCGCATCGCGTCAGCCAGCGTTTCCTGCACGTGGGACGTTTTCTCCCGCATTGCTGCCCAATCAGCCTCTGACATGGACTTTTGCTTTTCCATGGCCTGCGCCCACTCTTCGGTGTGTCCGTATTTTTCCTCCGCCTCGGCCTCCAATTCGGGGCGGTAAAACTCGCCCATGATTTCTTTCCGCCGAGCCTCGGGAACTTCATGAGTGCTCATTGCTTCCTCCAAAAGCGTATCCAGGGCATGCAACATGCCCGAAATGTGATCTTGTTGCTGCAGGAGAAGCCGCCGCTGCGTCCGTAACTGCGTAACCACATCGGCGTTATCGCCCGATGGATCATCCAAGAGCTCCCGGATGGCCTGCAACTTCAACCCCACCGCCCGATACGTCAACACATCATGGATGCGCTGCATGTCGGACTCCGTGTACTGGCGGAAATCCTGCCAATCCCGATAGCTAGGAACCACCAACTCAATCTGATCCCAGTAACGCAACGTGCGCACTGTCAGCCCAAATTGGGCGGCAACATCACCTATTGTGTAGGTTTCTTCTTCCTGCATGACTCCAACCCTAAAACCCTGACGCGACGTCACCACCAAACAGCGCTGGTGACACGCTGACATTAGCTTATCGACGCACTATAGTGGCACACCATGACTAGTCAAACCCACGACATGTACCACGACCACGACGGGCCCCACTGGAGCGGCAACCCTAACCAGGCCCTCATCACCGAAATTGCGCTCGTCCCCACCCCGGAGCACTCCGCCGCCGCCCTCGACATCGGCGCGGGCGAAGGTGCCGACGCCATGTATCTCGCCACCCACGGCTATACCGTGACCGCCCTCGAACCCTCCGAAATCGCCAGCGGCCGCATCACCCGCGCCCTCACCACCGAGGAACTGCGGCGCCGCGTCACCGTCCGCACCGAACCATTCGAAACCGCGCACCTTGACGAATACGACCTGGTCACAGCGTTCTACACCCCGCTGCGGAACACCGAAGAAACCCTCACCAAACTCCTCGGCAGCATCAAACCCGGCGGCCACCTCATCGTCGTGCACCACGACGACATCACCCACATGGCCCAGCGCGAAAACGCCGACGTCACCGACTTCCTTACCCCCGACCGGTTGCACCAGATCATCACCAGCCGTTACCTGGACGACTACGACGTTCTCACCCACGGCGAATTCACCCGCCACGTCACCGGCGGCATGGGGGCCGGCCACACCATCGACCGGGTCCTCCACATCATCCGACGCCCATAACAACACCCTGTAGCCGCAGGAACCCGGCACCCCGATGAGGCTGCCACCTGCCGGTTTCCCACGGCCATCAACCGGATATAGCCCCAGCCCACCCATCCACTACACTAAGAAACCATGTCCGAAGTACGCGTTCGCTTTTGCCCCTCACCCACCGGAACCCCCCATGTGGGGATGGTGCGCACCGCCCTCTTCAACTGGGCCTACGCTCGCCACACCGGGGGGAAACTCATCTTCCGCATCGAAGACACCGACGCCGCCCGCGACTCCGAGGAATCCTACCAAGCCATCGTCGACTCCCTCACCTGGCTCGGCATGGACTGGGACGAGGGCGTGGAAAAAGGCGGCCCGCACGCCCCCTACCGGCAATCGCAGCGCATGGACATCTACGCCGACGTGCTAGAAAAACTCAAACAAGGCGGATTTGTTTACCCCGCATACTCCACCGCCGAAGAAGTCGAGGCCCGGCACAAAGCCGCCGGCCGCGACCCCAAACTCGGCTACGACAATTACGACCGTGACCTCACCGAGGCGCAAATAGCCGCATTCGAAGCCGAGGGTCGCAAACCCGTGTGGCGGCTCCGCATGCCCGACACCGACTGGGCCTGGACCGACCTGGTCCGCGGCGACATCGAATTCAAGGCCGGCAGCCAACCCGACTTCGTGGTCGCCCGCTCCAACGGTGCCCCCCTCTACACCCTGGTCAACCCGGTCGACGACGCCATCATGGGCGTCACCCACGTCCTGCGCGGCGAAGACCTGCTGCCCTCCACCCCCCGCCAGCTCGCCCTCTACGAGGCACTCAAAGCCATCGGCGTGGCCCACCACACCCCCCAATTCGGCCACCTGCCGTTCGTCATGGGGGAGGGGAACAAAAAACTCTCCAAACGCGACCCCCAATCCGACCTGTTCCACCACCGGAGCGCCGGGATCATCCCCGAGGGAATGCTGAACTACCTGGCCCTCCTGGGCTGGTCCCTCTCGCACGAACGAGACATTTTCAGCGTGGCGGAACTCATCGAAAACTTCGACGTCACCGACGTGCTGGCCAACCCGGCGCGCTTCGACCAGAAAAAACTCGAAGCCATCAACGCCGACCACATCCGCCAACTCCCGCTCGACGACTTCACCCGCCGGCTCCGCGACTACCTGGCCGAATACTATGATTTCCCCGCCGACTACCCGGAGCAGAAATTCGCCCTCCTGGCCGAATTGGTGCAAACCCGGATCAAAACCCTGTCGGATGCGTGGGGGCTGGTGAAATTCCTCGTCACCGCGGACGAGGACCTCACGCTCGACGAAAAATCGGCGAAGAAAAACCTGAAGGAAACCGCCATACAGCCGCTCGACGCCGGCATTGCCGCCCTGGAGCTTGTCGACGACTGGAACACCGCCGCCATCGAATCGGCCCTCTCCGCCGCCCTCATCGACGATCTGGGTCTTAAACCCCGGGTCGCCTACGGGGCCCTGCGGGTGGGCATTTCCGGGCAGGCCGTGTCCCCACCACTGTTCGAATCCATGGAATTGTTAGGGAAGGAATCCACCCTGGCCCGGCTGCGGGCCACCCGGGCGGTCACCCCCTTCGTGCCGAATACTTCCGCCGGCTCATAACCATAGAAAACCAATGGCCCCGGGCCTAGAAGAGCATTGTGCTCCTCCAGGCCCGGGGCCATAAGAATTTGTGGACAGTCGGTTTGGTTTAGTGACGGACCGGTTGCGGTTCCGCGTTAGCATCGGCCTCGGCTGGGGCGCCGGCTGCCGCGGCCTCGGTGCGCTGCACCTTCAACCACACGAAGAATCCCCACAGCACAAAGGCCCCATACACCAGGTACAACACGGCCGACGGGTAATAGCCGGCAGTGAGTAGCAGCGGAACGCCCACAATGTCCACACCAATCCACACCAGCCAAAACTCCGTCCAGCCGCGGGCCATACCGTAGGTGGCGAGCATGGAGCCGGTGAAGATCCAGGCGTCGGCAAGCGGACCCCACGAACCCAGCTGCGTGAAGATCCACGCGCACACAAGCGTGGAAATAATGGCGAATGCCACCATGCCCAACCGCTCCCGGGTCGACGCCCAGTGCGGCTGCACCGCCTTCACGTCCTCGGCGGGCTCGGACACAATCGACCGCGACGGGTCGGTTTCGTGCGACTCACGCAGACCAGCCTTGCGGGCCCTCGACCAATTCCACCAACCGTAGAAGCTCACGATCATAAACATGACCTGCCGGCCGGCCTGCCCGTAAAGATCCAAATTTTGGGGGGTGTGGAAAACCCCGCCCAAAAACACCGTGAACAGTAGGGCATTACCAACAATACCGATGGGCCACGCCCACACCATGCGCCGCATGCCGCCGAATGCGGAAGCAAGCCCGAACGCATTACCAATGATTTCCCGCCACAGAATCGACGCCCCGCCAATCGTCAGTGTGGCATTGAGTAGTTGAGTGAGAAGATCCACTTATGGTTACTCCTTAAAAATAAAGGAACGAACAAGAGTAAATCCTCAAGGCAATATGTAGTGATGTAGCCAGAAAACCAAAAATTTTCCGCCCATTCTCTTCCATCCAGACTGTCACTGTCGGCTGTGGGATCACACCACAATCAGCTTGACCTTCTTGGAGAAAACCCCAAGAAGCGCTCGCGGGCTCACCCCCAAAAGGGGGATCACCGCCGGTGGGGACTTTCACCCCGCCCTGAGAACGTATCCCTTAGTGTAGGACAAACCGGGGGGAAATGGAAGCCGAATTAACCAGCAAGTTTCGATAAGCGAACCACGAAAATTTGCCAAAGATTAACCCATAAATGGTGGTGAGGATTGTAACAACGAGGTATGGAAGGCGGATATATTCTATAGTCATTCTTATCACCAGTGGTGTTAAGATGAGATGGCTTCGATGCGGTCACCCGGCCCTATCGACACCCTACTAGCTATGGATTAGTTTATAACAATTGATTTTTAGGCTTGAAAACGTGTTACCTCAATCGGTTAAAAAGATTTTTAGCACCTCAGGTGCCGTGGCGCTCCTCACCGCCAGCAGCTTAGGCATTTCCAACGCGGAATCCGCCGAAACGCTGCGGCAATTCTTCGAGCGCACCGCCACCCCACAGGTCACTACTGTTGCGGACAGTAACGCTGCAGCGGACGCTTCGGCGCAGCCGTCGACACCTGCGGAACCTACCATTGAGGACGACCACGGATCGAATCCCAACCCCCCGGTAGCGTCCGGTGATACCCAAAGCATTACGCTCACCACCACGGATGGGACCCAGCGCCGCTACATTATGCATGTGGGCGCCAACTATAACCCCGACAAACCCAACCCCATGCCGGTGCTCTTTAGCTTCCATGGGTGGGACCAGTCGGTGGACTCCTTTATGGAATCCTCCGCCTATCAAAACACCCGCGCCTGGAATGACGCCATTGTCATCTACCCGGAAGCGCTCGATGGGGCTTGGGAGGCGGCGCCATACGCCACAGGTAGGCCGGGCAAGGACCTCGCCTTCATGGAAGACATCATCGCCCACGTCGACAACGATTACCTCATCGACCGGCACCGCGTCTACGCCAGCGGATTCTCCAACGGCGGCGGCATGGCGGCCGTTGTTGGCTGCCACCTGCCGGACAAGTTTGCCGCCTTCGCCTCCGTGTCGGGCGCTTACTACCAGCAGGTCAATGTGGGCTGCTCCGAGCGGCCCATCCCCGCCATGATCGTGCACAACGTCGACGACCCCGTGGTCCACTACAAGGGCGGGCCCCGCAACGGTGGCCAACTCATCCCCGTCTACGAGGTCGCCTACCAGTACGCGCACCGCAACCATTGTGACCTACTGCCCCCCACCAGCAGCGACATCACCAATGGCACCCGCCTGACCTTCAATAACTGTGAGGAACCCACCCAGCACATCAGGGTCAATGTTGGCGGCCACACCTGGCCCCGCAACCCCGACATCGCATTTGAAGCCTGGCAATTCCTTTCCAGCCAAGCCCGCTAGCCATAGCCGCCTATCGACGCTTGTCGACGTGCACCGCCGCCCCACAGTGGGGGCGGCCCAGGGTGGCCACTGACCAGGGAATTTGCCAAAGTAAACGCTTTATTGTTATATTTTTTCCTGTTGCCCAGCACGATCACGTGTGAAGCAACATGGAGAATGCTCCACAATGGCCTATGGTGTAATTGGCAACACAACGGTTTCTGGTACCGTCATTCTAGGTTCGAGTCCTGGTAGGCCAGCAGCAATAATATTGCTAGTTCTAAGCCCCGTTCGTCTAGAGGCCTAGGACGCCGGCCTCTCACGCCGGTAACACGGGTTCGAATCCCGTACGCGTCACCAAGAACGGCCCGGTAGTTTAGTTGGTTAGAATGCCGCCCTGTCACGGCGGAGGTCGTGGGTTCAAGTCCCATCCGGGTCGCCATTTTTCCTTTTGCCTCGGTAGCTCAGTTGGTAGAGCAGGGGACTGAAAATCCCCGTGTCAGTGGTTCGATTCCGCTCTGAGGCACCACCGTGGATTTGAATCTCCAGTACAGATGTGCACTGGGGATTTTTTTGTAGGACATTCACTCATTTGGAGGATCTAAAGGAGAACCTGCCGTGGAATATTTCTCTCAGATATTTCTCTCGTTCATTGCCTCCTGGGGCTATTTTGCTGTCGCCGTCCTCATGGCAGCAGAGAACGCCTGCATCCCCATCCCGAGCGAGCTCATCCTCGGATTTGCGGGCTATCTCATCTTTGCCGGACACATGTCGTTCGAGGGAGCGCTTGCAGCCGGGATGGTCGGCGGCCTTCTCGGATCGGTGTTTTCCTATGAGGTCGGCGCGCGCGGCGGACGCCCGTTCGTGGAGAAATACGGGAAATACTTCCTCATTAAGAAGTCTCATGTCGATACGGCGCAGGACTGGTTCGACCGCTATGGGCTCAAGGCGGTATTCTTCAGCCGCATGCTGCCCGTCATTCGCACGTTCATTTCGCTGCCCGCAGGCTTTGCACGCGTCGATACGAAGCGTTTCTTTACCTACACCATTGCAGGATCCCTTCCGTGGACGGCGGCGATCATCTACGCAGGCATGATGCTTGGCGAGAACTGGACGG
>CAJZGD010000137.1 GCA_915275065.1 uncultured Corynebacterium sp.
GCATCGGCCGCCGCCCGCATGATTACCGCCGCCGACGGCCGACCCATCATCGAAATGGGTTCCCGGCGCACCAATGAATTGGCCGCGGTCACGGCCGCCCGGGCCGCCTACCTGGCCGGGTTCACCGCGACTTCAAACCTGGAGGCGGTCCACCGGTATGGGATTCCCGGCACCGGCACCGCCGCCCACGCCTGGACCTTGCTGCACGTCAACGATGACGGCACCCCCAACGAGGAGGCGGCGTTCCGGTCCCAGGTGGAAACCCACGGCACCGACACCACGCTGCTGGTGGACACGTACGACATCACCCAGGGGGTGAAAACCGCCATTGAGGTGGCGGGCACGGAACTGGGTGCGGTGCGTATCGACTCCGGGGACCTTGGGGTCATGACCCGGAAGGTTCGCCAACAATTGGACGAATTGGGGGCCTATAACACCCAAATCATTGTGTCCTCCGACCTGGACGAATACGCCATAGCCGGGCTGCGGGGCGATCCGGTAGACGGGTTTGGTGTGGGCACCTCCGTGGTGACCGGTTCGGGCGCACCAACAGCTTCCATGGTGTACAAGCTTGTGGAGGTGGATGGGCACCCCGTCGCAAAGCGATCGCTCAATAAAAACTCGGCGGGTGGCAGCAAGCGCGCCATTCGCACGCATCGGGCGACGGGCACGGCCGTTGAGGAAATCATTTACCCGTTCCGCGCATCCCAGCCGGAGATCGGCAACCTCACGGCCACCATGCTCACCACCGAACTCATGCGGGACGGAGAAATCGTTGCCGGGCAGCCCACGCTGGAGGAATCCCGCGCCTACCTTGCGCACCAGCTTGTCACCCTGCCGTGGGAGGGCCTGGCGTTAAGCAAGGACGAGCCGGTCATTAGCACCCGCTATGTGGGTTTTGTTTAAGATTGTTCGCCCAAGGATTGTCATAAAGGAATGACTGCAACCGAATTGCTCGCCGCCGCAGTCACGGCACTGGGCGGCGCGACTAGACCTGGCCAGGTCGCCATGACCGAGGCCGTCGCCGCAGCACTGGAGTCCGAGCGGCATCTTGCCGTGCAGGCCGGCACTGGCACCGGTAAATCGCTGGCTTATCTAGTGCCTGCTGTCGCCCACGCCCAGGAAACCGACAGCACGGTGATTGTTTCCACCGCCACCATTGCGTTGCAGCGGCAGTTGGTAGATCGGGATCTGCCCCGCCTGGCCGAATCGCTGGAACCGTTGTTGGATCATAAACCCAGCTTCGCCATTATGAAGGGTCGGCAAAACTACCTGTGCCAGAACAAGGTGGCGCAGGCCACGGCGCTAGAGGCCGACGACCCCAACAGTGGTGACGCCGACAGCAACGCAAGCGGCGCCCAAACTGCGTTGGTGGATGAATCGGAACTCAGCTGGTTGGGCCGGCACATGGCCCGCATCTACGAGTGGGCGAACGAAACCGAAACCGGCGACCGGGACAGCCTGGAACCCGGGGTGCCCGACCTGGCCTGGCGGCAAGTGTCGGTGGGTGCCAAGGAGTGCATTGGTGCCAGCCGCTGCCCATTCGGGGATTCCTGCTTTGCGGAATTGGCGCGGCGCAAGGCCCGCGACGTGGACGTGGTGGTCACCAACCATGCGCTGCTGGCGGTGGACGCCATGCTGGACATCAATGTGTTGCCCGACCATGATGTGGTCATCATCGACGAGGCCCACGAGTTGGATGACCGCATTACCTCAATGGCAACCACGGAAATCGGGGTGACCGCGCTCAATATGTCCGCCCGGCGCGCCGGCAAGCTGGGCGCGGAAGGCCGCGACGAGAAACTCATTGATGTGGCCCGCGAGTGGGAGCAGGTCATGATGAGCATTGATCCGGGCCGGCTCACCACCCTCCCGGAAGTATTGCGCCCAACCTTGGTGGCGTTGCAGAATGGTTTGTGGCAGTTGCAGCAAACCATTGGGCGGGCCCCCGAGGGTGAGGCCGCCAACGAGCCCGAACGGCACGCGGAGCGGCTGAGTTTGGCGAACCATGTAACGGAACAGCACGATGCGGTGGCACGCATTTTGTCGGCGTTTCCCGCCCACCCATCCTTGTCGCCTGACGACGCCACTTCGCCGGAACCAACCACCCCTCCTGGGAGCGCTGACGCGCCGGAGGATGTGGTGTGGGCGGTGGTGGACGAGCGGCGGGGCACCATGCTCAAGGTGGCACCGCTGTCGGTGTCGGACTTATTGCGCAGCAGACTGTTCGACCACAACACGGTGGTGCTGACCAGTGCAACACTCACCATTGGCGGCAATTTCAACGCCATGGCGGCCAGCTGGGGGTTACCGGCCGGCAGTTGGGATCACCTCGATGCCGGCACCCCCTTCGACCCGGCCAAGTCGGGCATCCTCTATGTTCCCCGCCATGTGCCGTTTCCGGGGCGGGACGGGCTGCACGAAAAAACCTTGTCGGAAATGTATGAGCTTATCATGGCCGCCGGCGGCCGCCCCCTGGGATTATTTTCGTCACGGCGGGCGGCGGAACAGGCAACCGAATCGTTGCGGCGCCGCCTACCGTTCGACGTGCTGTGCCAGGGAGATGACAGCATGGGGGCGCTGGTGGATAGGTTCGCCAAGCAGGAAAACACGTGCCTGTTCGGCACATTAACCCTGTGGCAGGGGGTGGATGTGCCGGGAAAGAGCTGCTCGCTCGTGATTATGGACAAGATCCCGTTCCCCCGCCCGGACGACCCACTGTTGCAGGCCCGGAAGGAGGCCGCGGACGCTGCGGGCCGCAACGGGTTCATGGAGGTGGCTGCCACGCATGCGGCACTGCTGATGGCGCAGGGCGCGGGCCGGCTGTTACGCCACACCACGGACCGGGGCGTGGTGGCGATCATGGACAAGCGGCTCATTGAGAAACGCTATGGCGGGTTTCTGTTGAATTCACTGCCACCGTTTTGGCGCACCACCGACCCCAAGGTGGTGACGGGGGCGCTCAAACGGTTAGTGAGTTAATGGGCGGGGGCTAGCAACAACGGTCGCGGTGTTGGGCGCCACCTCGGTGTAGCCGATATCCCGAATGGTGACGGCGCCGGGGGCGTCGACAAGCCGGGCGAAACCATCGGGGTCGGTTTCAGCGACGCACAGTTCAAATCCCCGGCGCGCCCACGATTGCACCCAATCGAAAGGTTGGTGGGCGGCCAACAGCATGGAACCGTGGCCGACTTGGGCGGCGGCCTTGCCCAGGCTCATGCCGAGGCCGGCATCCACATAGATGGTGGGTGTGTCGACGTGCGGCGGTAGCTGGTGGTCGGCGAGGGGCAGGTCGGTGCCCTTGATTTGGAGTTTGCGGATGAGCGGCTCCACGTCATGCACGGCGCTGGGGATAAAGGCCCGCGCCTGCGCGCCATGAACACTGCTGGTGACCCCGGGGAGGTTTTGGACGGCCTGCCAGCCGGTGTTGCGGGCGCGCCGGGTGACCTTGCGGATGCGGTGGTCGTACCAGCGGTTCAGGGCGGCGGACCACTCGCCATCGGCACCGGCCTGGGGGTTGAGGCAGACGGCGACGACGGCTTGGGCCGCGGCGGCCAGCAGATCATGCCGGCTGGGTGGGTGTTGCTTGGGCAGGTTGAGGGCGATTTGCATGGCCTGGACGGTGTCCGGCTCGTCGGGGTTTTCGGTGCCGCGGGCGGAGCGGTGGGCAAAAACCTCCACAAGTCGATCGTGTGCAATTTTAAATTCGGGGCTGGCGACGTCGAGGTCCACGTCCAGGTTTGGGGTATTGGTTTCGGCGGTCATGGGATTAGTTCCGGCCCCCATTCGTGGCGTTTGCTTCCGGCGAGCCTGGCTCCGGCAGGGGGTTACGGCGGATTTCGGCGCCGGCCTGCTCGTTGGCGGCGTCGATCTCGGCGCGGGTGATGCCCAGCATGTGCAGCACCTCGTCGAGGAATGGTGAGGTCACCGCGGTATCAGCAATTGCACGCAATGCAGGTTTGGCGTTAAAGGCAATTCCCAGGCCGGCGGCAGAGATCATGTCAATGTCGTTGGCCCCATCCCCCACCGCCACGGTTTGGTGCATGGCCAGGCCCGAGTCGGCAGCGAACTCCGCGAGGAATTCGGCTTTGGCGGCCCGATCCACGACCTTGCCGAGGACGTTACCGGTGAGCTTGCCATCAACGATTTCCAGGGTATTGGCGCGAACATAGTCGAGTTCAAGTTCGGCGGCCAGGCCTTCGAGCACCTGGATGAATCCCCCGGACACCACGGCGGTTTTGTATCCGAGGCGTTTCAGGGTGGAGATGGTGGTGCGGGCGCCCGGGGTGAGAGTGATGTCGGCGGCGACTTCGGCGATGATGCGTTCGTCGAGGCCGGCGAGGGTGCGCACCCGCTCCCGTAATGATTGCTCAAAATCGAGTTCGCCCTGCATGGCCCGTTCAGTCACGGCGGCGACTTCGGCTTCTTTGCCGGCGTGGGCGGCCAGCATTTCGATGACTTCACCGGTGATGAGGGTGGAGTCGCAGTCGAAGCAGATGAGGCGTTTGGAGCGACGAATGAGGCCGGCGCGTTCGATGGCGATATCGACCTTGAGTTCACTGGTGAGCTGCGCAAGCGCTTTGCGTAGGGGCACGGCACCACCGGGTTTGGGGTTGGGCACGGTGACTTTGAGTTCCAGGCCGGTGACGGGATAGTCGGCGATGCCACGGATGGTGTCAATGTTGGCGTTGTAGTCGGCAAGGGTTTGGCCGACCCTGGCAATATCGCTGGCGGATACCGGGTTGCCGAGGATGACGATTTCGTGGGTGGAGCGGGGGCGAGAGGAGGACACACGGTCCTGGAGTTCCACGGTGACGGTTTGGCCGTGGCCTTTGAGGGTGTCCGCCAGCCCGGTTTTCAGCCGTTCGTGGCCGCCTGCGGGAATGCCCACATAGGCGGCGAGCGACAGGTGCCCGCGGAACGGTGCCTGTTCTACGTCGAGGATTTGCACGTTATTGGCAGCGAGCACGCGGAAGAACGCGGCGGTCACCCCTGGTTGGTCGTTGCCGGTGCTGGTGACTACGGCCGGCACCAGCCCGGGTTGAAGTTCCACGGTGAATTGTTCGGTTGTTTCGGTCACGGGCGTTATTGTGCCATGTTTTTCGCTTTTCGACGCAATACAGCGGGCTAAGGCATCACAAGCCTTAGCCCGCTGCAAGGGAAGTCAGTCAGGATCGGTGTTGGTTATTTGGCGACCGCCGCTGGCTTTTTGTTCACCGGCTCGGTGTGGTGGCCGGTGTGTGCTTCACGACGCATGCGCTCAACCATGTGCGGGTAGTGCAGCTCGAATGCGGGCCGCTCGGAGCGGATGCGAGGCATGGACACAAAGTTGTGTCGTGGTGGCGGGCAGGAGGTTGCCCACTCCAGGGAGTTGCCGTAACCCCACGGATCATCAACGGTCACGATTTCACCGTAGCGCCAGGACTTGAAGACGTTCCAGATGAAGGGGATGACGGACATGCCCAGCAGGAAGGAGAACACGGTGGAAATCTGGTTGAGGGTGGTGAACCCGTCCGATTCCAGGTAGTCGGCGTAGCGGCGGGGCATACCCATGTTGCCCACCCAGTGCTGGATGAGGAAGGTGCCGTGGAAGCCGACGAAGGTGATCCAGAAGTGCACCTTGCCGAGGCGTTCGTCGAGCATCCGCCCGGTCATCTTGGGGAACCAGAAGTACACGCCGGCACAGGCAGCAAACACCACGGTGCCGAACAGGGTGTAGTGGAAGTGAGCGATGAGGAAGTAGGATTCCGCCAGGTGGAAGTCCAGGGGCGGGGAGGCCAGCATAATGCCGGTCAGGCCACCGAACAGGAAGGTGGTGAGGAAGCCAACCGCCCACATCATGGGGGTCTCCCAGGAGATGTGGCCCTTCCACATGGTGCCGAGCCAGTTGAAGAATTTCACACCGGTGGGCACGGAGATCAGGAAGGTCATGAAGGAGAAGAACGGCAGCAGGATGGCGCCGGTGACGAACATGTGGTGGGCCCACACTGCCATGGACAGGGTGCCGATGGAGAGGGTGGCGAACACCAGGCCAACATAGCCGAACATTGGTTTGCGGCTGAACACGGGGACGATTTCGGAGACGATGCCGAAAAACGGCAGAGCCAGCACATACACCTCGGGGTGGCCGAAGAACCAGAACAGGTGCTGCCACAACACGGCGCCGCCGTTGCCCGGGTCATAAATGTGACCGCCGAGCTTACGGTCGTAAAGCACGCCCAGTGCAGCGGAGAGCAGCAGCGGGAAGATCATGAGGCAAATCACGGATGCCACGAAGATGTTCCAGCAGAAGATGGGCATGCGGAACAGGGTCATGCCGGGGGCACGCATGGTGAGCATGGTGGTGATCATGTTGATGGCGGAGAGCACGGTACCGATACCGGTGGCGCCCACGCCGATGATCCACATGTCGGAGCCGATGCCAGGTGAGTGGATGGAGTCCGCCAGGGGCATGTACATGGTCCAGCCGAAGTCTGCCGCACCACCAGGGGTCAAGAAGCCTGCGAGCATGGCGATACCACCGATGAGGGTGATCCAGAAGCCGAAGGCGTTCAGCCGGGGGAATGCCACGTCGGGGGCGCCGATTTGCAGTGGCAGAATGTAGTTAGCGAACCCCCACACGACGGGGGTACCGAAGAGCAGCAGCATGACGGTGCCGTGCATGGTGAACAGCTGGTTGAACTGTTCGTTGGATAGGAATTGCAATCCAGGGGTAAAGAGTTCGGCACGAATGAGTAGTGCCATGAAACCACCGAGGAAGAAGAACGAGAAGGACATGATGATGTACATGATGCCCAACTGTTTATGGTCGGTAGTGGTGAGCATTTTCCAGGCTAGCGAGCCAATTCGGGCTTCGCCAGTCGGTGCGGGCC